>DATKKY010000155.1:0-6779 GCA_035542695.1 bacterium
CCTGTGCCCGAATTCGCCACAGGAGCTCTTCGATCACACAATCAAGGCCTTCAATCTGGCCGAGCAGTATCGCATGCCGGTGCTGGTGATGGGCGATGAGAGCGTTGGCCACATGAGCGAGAAGGTAGTGATCCCGCCCAGGGATAAACTCCATGTGACACCGCGGCGGTACACCACCAAGAAGCCTGGAGAGTACTTGCCGTTCGAGTTCGGCGAGGATGAAGTGCCCGAGATGGTCAAAGCCGGAGATGGCTATCGGATCCACGTGACCGGCCTTACGCACGATAAGCGGGGCTACCCCGTGATCGACGCAGCGACTCAGGACTGGATGGTCAGGCACCTGATCGACAAAGTGCGAAAGAACCGGCACAAGATCATTGAGGTGGAAGAGACCAACCTTGGCGATGCCGAGGTGTGCGTGGTCTCCTACGGCATATCATCTCGAGTGAGCCACCGCGCCATAGAGTTGGCGAGACAGGACGGCGTCAAGGTCGGGATGCTGAGATTGATAACGGCGTGGCCCTTCTGCGAGGAGAAGATCCAGGAGCTTGCCCAGCGGGTCAAGGCCTTCGTGGTGGTTGAGATCAATTTTGGACAGATGTCGCTTGAGGTCGAACGGTGCGCTCGAGGCAAGGTCCCCACTATTCTGGTACCGCACGCCGGCGGCGAGATTCATGACCCCAAGGACATCTATGAGGCGATCAAGGAGGCAGTCCGATGAAGAAGGCTCCCGCCAAGAACGCGACGATAATAGAGGATGATCTGCGTGTTCATCCGATGTCGCACTACTTGAGAATGGACAGGATGCCTCACATCTGGTGCCCCAGCTGCGGCCTTGGCACTACGCTCACGGGTTTCATTTTGGGGATGCAGGAATCCGGCATCGATGAGAGGCGGATCACTGTGGTCTCAGGCATTGGCTGCACGGGCCGGATCGCGGGCTACCTCAACCTCGACTCCTTCCATACCACTCACGGCAGGGCTTTGCCCTTCGCAACCGGCCTGACGCTGGCCAATCCGGATCTCCGGGTGGTTGTGATCTCCGGCGACGGGGACATCGCAGCGATAGGCGGCAACCACCTGATCCACAGCGCACGGCGGAACATGGACATGCTGGTGATCTGCGTCAACAACTTCACATATGGCATGACCGGCGGGCAGGCAGGCCCGACGACGCCGATCTCGGCGAAGGCGACAACCGCCCCCTACGGCGTCTATGAATATCCCTTCAACCTTCCTTACCTAGCACTGGCGAGCGGTGCCACCTATGTGGTCAGGTGGACGGCGCTCCACCTGAGGAGATTCAAGAACTCAGTAGCCGAGGCACTTCCCAAGAAGGGCTTCCGTTTCATCGAGGTGATATCGCCGTGCCCCACGGCCTACGCCCACAAAAACCGGCTGGGCACTGGGCTGGACCTGCTCAAGTCCTACCATGACAATGCCATCATAAAGCATGGCGCCGATCCCAGGGAGGCCGATATCGAGATGACCGGCAAGATAATCGTTGGCAAGTTCCTGGATATCGAGCGGCCAGCCTTCCGGGATCTCATGATGGAAAGGATTGCCTCCAAGATGGGAGGTGGCCGATGACCAGCTCCGGTTCACCAAGGGTTGAAGTCAGGTTCACCGGCTTCGGCGGACAGGGCATGGTGGTGATGGGCTACATCCTCGGGCGAGCTGCGACCGTCCATGACGGCAAGAACGCTTCGATGACTCAATCATACGGTCCCGAGGCGCGGGGCGGCGCATCGAGCACCCAGGTGGTGATCTCGAACGACCCGATCTTCTATCCTTATGTCACCGAGCCGTCGGTCATGGTCGGCATGTCTCAGGAGGGCTACACCAAGTACCGCGCCAATCTTGCCAAGGATGGCAAGCTGCTGATAGACGAAGACCTGGTCACGCTGGCGCCGGATGAGAACCTGGCCAGGGTTTACAGGATCCCAGCCACCCGGTTTGCTGAGGAACTCGGCCGGAAGATTGTAGCCAACATCGTGATGCTTGGCTTCTTCTCGGCGCTCACCGGTCTAGTCAGAGACGAGTCGCTCCGGAAGGCTATCTCGGAAGCGGTGCCGAGGCCAACCATCGATCTCAATATCAAGGCTTACGAAAAGGGTCGGAGCCACGCCCTCGCCATCCTCCAGGGCTCTGCTGTCAAGTAAACCAAATTGATGGATTAGATTGATTGAAGAGTGTCGTCGCGTAGCCAGCCAACATCCCCGGAAGACAACTGAACCTCGACCCAGATTCCGCTTTTGGCCCTGACCTTGAGCTCAAGACCATCGGGAAGCGTGGCAATCTCCTGGAACGCATCTCCGGGACCCGACTTGAGCGGCGCCCGATCTCTGACCACCACTCCGTCGGTCGCTGCTCTATACTTGGAGATCCCATACTCGGAGAGGGCAAGAGCGATGCCCCCCACCACCAACGCGGCGACCAGACCGTAAATGCCGATGCGGCGCAGACGGCCTCGGAGGAAGAGCACCGCGAGGAAACAGGCCGCAGCAACATAATAGGCCAGATAGAAGACCCACTGGTACTGCCTGGCCGAAAAGAAGCGGAGCGGTAGCGACGTCACCGCGGCCGGCACCGCTGCTAAAGTGCTGTCGGTGTTGCCGACTGCAGCTCTAATCAGGGCGAGATTGGTCTTTGCGTCCGCGTCGCGAGGTGCAAGCATCAGGGCACGACGATAGCCGGCGACAGCCCGGCCCAGCTGGCCCTGCCGGTAGTAGCAATTGCCTATGTTGTAGTAAAGGGCAGCATTCTCGATGCCGCTGGCCTTGACCGCCTGGAACTCTCTCAGGGCTGAATCGAAGTCCCCTTTCTCGTAGAGATCGCAGGCATGCCTGAAGGCCGCACTGGAACCGCCATCCGGAGCGGCCGCCGCGTGACCGCGGGCGAGAAGGAGAGCGATTGCTACCATCAATACGATTGCTGGGGCCCAGCAAGGATTCCGCACGTTCTCAATCGCTCCATTCCTGATCGATCTTGGCCAGAAGGACTCGGGTCTCAGCCACAAGCTTACGCATTTCATCGGCGCTCGAGCCCAGCGGCGCAAACCTGACACGGTCGAGATCGGCAAGCAGGCGGCCCAGCTCGCTCCGTCGCTCCTCGCCGAGCTCGTCTAGACGGTCAATTGCAGCTGCATCGACTGCCGACTCCTTCAGACCCTTCCGGCGAGCCAAGTAGCTTCGAATTGCCTTGGCGACCATGGCAGAAGCATCCACCGCTTGGCCCCGGGCTATCATCGCTTCGGCCGTAGTCAAGTCACGGGCGAGCACTCTCGCGGCTCTCCTCAGGCTCGCTCGCCCGGAGCGTTCGCCATAGCGCCGCCCGAGCACCAGGGCGACGCCCGCGAGCCCCAGTCCGATCGGAAAGAGCCGGAACACGATGCCGCTCGCGCCACCTGGGGCCACTCGGAGCTGATCCCGCATTTCCGCATCCTTCTTGATATGACGAATGTCCTGTCTGGTGACCCTATGGTCAGGGTTGCTCGCGGCCATCGCCCGCATGGTGGCTTCATCACCCTCAAGCACGTTGATCTCGACGGGCTCGGCGCTGGTTCTCACATAGGCACCCTTCGCGGGGTCGAAGTAGCTCAGGTTGAAATCACCAAGCACGTAGTGCCCCACCCGCTCCGGCACCAGGACAAGGTCGAAGATCTTGGCGCCACCTACGTGGGTTCCCTCGGCCCGAAGCGAATCTCGGGACTTGGGAGCGAACACCCGGAAACCGTCGAGCTTGGGCAGAGGCAGATCGCCAATCGACTTGACGTTGCCCTGGCCCTGGACCCGGACTGAAAGAGCGACCGATTCCCCCACCCTAACCTCACGTGCGCTGGCCTGAACCTTGAGGCTGAAATTGCCGACGGCTCCACTGAAATCCGACGGCTTGCCTTCATTGGGAAGAGGCGCCACGTCGATCCGGATAGGATCAGCCTTGCTCACGCCCTCGCGCCTGCGAAAGGCGTCGAAGGGATCCCGTCCGAAGAAACCAAATGGCTCGCGCGACAAGTTGTCCGTATCCCGCGCGAGATACTTCACCCCACCCTCTCCAATCGTGAATTGCCCGCTCGAGATGGGAAAGAAGGCGGTCGTCTTGGTGATCGCGTAGTACTTGATGCCATTGAGAACCCTGATCTCGGGGCCGGCCTCCCCGACATCCTCAAACCAGAAGCCCGTATGGTCAGGTTCAAGATAGGTCACGTCCTCAACATCGGTCCGGTAAGCGAAGGTAAGGGTGTAGGTGATCTGTTCGCCGACATAAGCCTTCTTCTTGTCCACGGTGGCGAAAGCCAGGATCAGGTCTCCTTGAGCAGCCTGTCTACCGCTCTCGCCGCGCGCAGAGGCCCCCGGAGCTCCGCCCGGCTGGCCCAGACCTGCGCCGCCTTTGGTCACCCGGACCGCTATCGGCTCGGTTTCGTAGACATCACTGCCAGACCTTACCTTGAAGGGCCCCAGCGTGAAGTCGCCTTCCCTGGTGGCCAGCAGCGAGTACTGGATGCTGGTCGATCTGGACATTCTGGCATTGACGATGGATATATTCTGCGAAGAGTAGCTACCCACCACCTCGAAGCCGTCGATCGTTGAAACATCAGGCTGTGAGATATCCCCACTGCCATAGATCGTGATGGTCAGGGTGAGATTGTCCCCAACAGCAACATTCCGGTTATCGACGGAGGCCTCCACACGTACGTCACCGGCAAGAGCCGCGTGCGGAAGGGTTATGCAGCGCACACCCACCCCGCACACCAGAGCGAAGATGGTGAACCTCAAAGCTCTTCCAGCTCTCACCAGTCCTTCTCCGTCAAGTGTTTGGTCCTCGCAGCTTGCTTTAAGAGCTCCTGCTGGGTTTGCCTGTCGCTGGCATCGATGGCGGCAAGAATCCGCTTCAGCTCATCCGGCGTCATCTCACCTTGCGACGGTTGCTGATTCTGCCCGGCCTGTTGCTGTTGCTGCTGCGCCTGTTGCTGTTGCTGTTGCTGCTGCTGCTGCTTTTGCTGTTGCTCGTCGGGCTTGGGCTGCTGGTTCTTGTCCTGATTCTGCTGCTGCTGTTGCTGCTGCTGAATCATCCGTAGGGCGTACTCGAGATTGAACTTGGCATCCTTGTCATCCGGATTCACGAGGAGGGAGCGCTTGTACGCTTCGGCAGCCGCTCGGTAATCGCCGGACTTAAAGGCCGTGTTACCCAGATTGTAGTAGCTCATGGCAGCTACGCTGTCACCGGAGGAGCTGGCTGTCCTTGTGAACTCGCTGGCTCCATCCTTGAACTTGCCCATCTTGTAGAGAGCATCCCCGGCATTGAAACGCGCGACAGCGTTTGAGGAATCTTCGCCCGTAGCCTTGCGGTACTCCTCCAGGGCCTTATCCGGTTGGCCTTTGTCATAGTACTTGTTGCCTTTAGCTATCGATGAATGCAGCTTGTCGCGCAGGGTGAGCGATGCTGCCGGCGTGACGGCCCAGACCACCAGCAAGCATATGGCAATACCGGCCGCGACGCTGGCCCTCGTGCCCGACGGGCCCACAGTCGCCCTCCTCAAATGACCTTTTCCCCCCTGCATCTAAGCATTCCGCCTTTTCTCGCCGATCAGGCCTTCCCCCAAGAGCAACAGCAGCGATATCGCCAAGGGTATCTGAAAGAGCTCCATGTACTGCTCGAAGCTCCGCTGCTCCACCACGCCTTTCTCGATGTTGTGAATGTCGTCGGCAATCTTGGTGACCTCCCGCTCGGCAGGCCCGAGTAGAAAGCTCTCTCCCCCCGTCGCCCTGGCGAGCTCGCGCAGCAAGCCGACATCCAGCTTCGACACGACCACATTGTCTTCGCGATCGCGCTTGTAGCCGGCGACGTTACCCCTGGCATCCAGCAGGGGAATTGGTTCTCCAGCCTCGGTCCCCACGCCCAGCGAGTATATTCGAACGCCCTGGTCGCGGGCCAGTTTGACCGCTTCGTCAACCTGCTGGCCGTGATCCTCCCCATCGGTTACTATAACTATCGCCTTCCCCTTCCCGCTACTGGTCTGGAGCGCCTTGAGCGACTCGTCTATGGCTCGCCCCACGTTGGTGCCCTGGTCGGCAACCACATCAGGGCTGAGATAATCCACGAACATCGCCAGCGCGGACTCATCTAGGGTCAGCGGGCAGTATATGAAGGCATCATCGGCGAAGCCGACCAGGGCCAGGCGGTCACCCCCCAGCCGCGCGCTCA
The DNA here is from genome assembly GCA_035542695.1 of bacterium. Lineage (GTDB taxonomy): Bacteria > Arandabacterota > Arandabacteria > Arandabacterales > Arandabacteraceae > DATKKY01. The sequence goes on from DATKKY010000155.1 coordinate 6,205, forward strand.
AAGTCTCTATAGCTCGCCTGGCAAGCTCGATCCGGCTCGGCTTGACATCCGGGGTCAACATGCTGGCCGAAAGGTCCAGGGCAATCACGACATCAGCGCCCTCCCGCTTGACCACCCTCATGCCTTTGCCCACCCTCGGCATGCCCCAGGCGAGAATCAACGTTGCCAGAGCCGCCACAACCAGGGCGCGCTTAAGGATCTTCCGCCGGCGCGAGTAGCCCCTTGCCACCTTGGGCAGCACTCCGGCGGAGACGAACCTGGCGAGCGCCCTGCTCGTCCAGCGAAGCTCCCAGACAAAGAGCAGTGCGCCAGCAGCTGCGATCCAGATCAAGTAGATTGCCAGGTGGTTCCCAAATTCCACTATAGTCTCCTAAGCCAGCATCCCCTCAGGTAGGCAGCCTCCGCCCTCTTCAAGCTTGCTATGGAATCTTCCGCCAGAGAGTGCTGACCAGCACCACTTCGGCCAGGATCCCAAGAATGCCCACGGGCAGGATGTACTTGGCCATCTCCTTTCGGTGCTTGAAATGCTTGACCTCAAAGGTGCTCTTCTCCATGTCCAGGATCTTTTTGTAGAT
>DATKKY010000156.1:0-4928 GCA_035542695.1 bacterium
CCCGTCCACCAGGCGCATCGCCCGCAGCACAAAACAATCGCATAGCGTCACGCTCGCGACGGCCAGCAGGCGGTCCTTCTCAACAGGGGTGACTCTCACCGACGTGATGACCATTTTGCCCTCCACACTTTGCCGGACGAGGCGAGAGCGCCTATCCCCACTTGCGCTCCCGTGACGAAGCCTCACAGGGAAACCGTTACACCCCGCACAGCAAAACTCGCAATCAAAACGGTCAAGCCTTGCCTCGATAGAGCTTCTCCCGAAGCTTCCGCATCACCTGCCTTCAAGAAGATGCCGAAAACTGACGAACCTGAACCGGACAGGAGAGCTCCTCTTGCTCCCAAGCCGAGGAGATCGTCCTTGATTCGCCTGATTTCCGGAAAACGGTCAAAAACCAGCGCCTCGAAATCGCTCTCGAGGAGGTCGCACAAGCCGGCGACATCCCCACGCTCGATGGCGCTGGCTACCATACTAAGCCGCGTCTTTCGGGTTGTCAACCCCATTTTGAGCGAAGCGTAAGCCCAAGTCGTACTTATACTTACCCTCGGAACTACTACGGCCACCGCGAGCGGGGGCAAGACCGGCAAGGCCTCGAGCTCGTCGCCCCGGCCTCGGCCGATGGCGCAGCCCCCTTCCAGCATGAAGCGAACGTCGGCCCCGATCGAAGAGGCAGCCTCGCCAAGCTCCCGAGCCGAGCGCCCAAGACCAAGAAGCTGGTTCACGGCCAGGAGGGTGCCGGCGGCGTCGGCGCTGCCGCCACCCAGGCCCGCCCCGACCGCGATCCGCTTGGCGATCTCGATTGCAACCCCGCCCTTCTCGCCTGACCCGATCAGGCTGGCCGCGGCTCGTACTACAAGATTGGAGGCATCCAGCGGGAGGTTCGGGTCGTCAGACGCAACCGTGAGCCCCTGCGTCATCCGCCGCAACGTCAAGGTGTCCGCGAGGGAGATTGAGTGATAGACAGTCTCGATATCGTGGAAGCCGTCGGTCCGCTTGCCGATCACTTTCAGGAAGAGGTTAAGCTTGGCGTTGCAGCTAGCTCTCGCAACCTCGGGCAGCCCCGGGCTCTCCATGGTCACGATCGGTAAAGTACCAGCCCGACCACTACGAGCCAGAGGATGATGTCCAGAGCGATGGGCAAGTCAGAGAGCAAGACTTCCGAGGGACTCCCGGCCCTGTTCTTCACAATTGCCAGATACATGTACCGGAACAGCCCAAAGACCACGAAGGGCACGGTGTAGATCAGGTTGGGGGTGTGGAACTTCTCAATGGTTCCAGGCCATATGGTATAGATCGCATAGGCAATCACGGTGGCTGCGGTCGCCACCGCTATCGTCGCATCCAGGAATTCCCCCGAATACTCCAGCAGGCTCTTGCGGTGGCTGCCCGCCCCTTCAGCCAGCAGCTGGAGCTCGTTCCGCCGCTTGTTGAAGCCGAGAAACAGAGCCAGAAACAGCGTGCAGACCAAGAGCCAGGGCGAGATCAGAACCGTTGGGTCAACAGGCTTCAGCGCCTCGACCCCGGCTATGGCCCTCAGGACAAAGCCAATCGAGATGATCATCACATCAAGGATGACCACATGTTTGAGGCCCATCGTATACAGGCTTATCAGCACGAAATAGACGATCGCGGATGCGAAGAAGGACGAGCCCAGCGTCCGTGCTGCCAATAGCCCGCCCACTGCAGTTACAGTGCCCAGCGCGAGGGCCCCGCTCCGGGACACCCGCCCGCTCGCAATCGGCCGTTTGGACTTGGTCGGATGCACCCGATCCCGTTCAAGGTCGGCCAGGTCGTTGAAGACATAGATCGATCCCGCGAGCAGGCAGAAGATCGCAAAGGCTCTTAAGCTCCTCAGCGCCAGGTCCGGGACCAGAGCGTTCCGGGAGAAGACTACGCCCGCAAGCACCACCAGATTCTTGGTCCACTGGGTGGGCCGCAAGGCCTCGATATAAGATACGACCTTATTCATCGCCGTTGGTCCTCAGGATATCCCGAATCTTGGTCACCAACAGGTCAATGGCGACAGCGTTGTGGCCGCCGCCAGGAATGATTATGTCCGCGTAGCGCTTGGTCGGCTCGACGAACTGAAGGTGCATCGGCCGAACAGTCCGGACGTACTGGTCGATCACGGAATCGGCGTCCCGGCCCCGTTCCTTCATGTCACGGAGCAGTCTTCTGATGAACCTCTCGTCGGAGTCAGCCTCGATGTATATCTTGATGTCCATCAGCGACCGCAGCACTTCATCGAACAGGACCAGGATTCCCTCCAGCAGGATTATCCGCGCCGGTTGCACGGGCTGTCGCTCGGCAAGCCTGGTGTGAGTCGCGAAGTCATAGACCGGCATTGCCACGCCGCGCCAGGCCATCAGATCCTTCAATTGGCTGGCAAGCAGATCATTCTCGAAAGCCGAGGGATGGTCGTAGTTGAGCTTCTCCCGCTCCTCGAATACCAAATCGCGCCGGTCGCAGTAGTAGGAGTCGTGATGGATGATCCTCACATTCTCCTCTTTGAAACGCGACTTGACCACCAGGCCAACGGTGGTCTTGCCTGAGCCGGTCCCGCCAGCTATGCCTATCAAAACCGCCTTGGGCTTGATCAAGTCCTCACGACCTCAGCAGCAGGAACACGCCCGCGCAGACCACGATGGTACCGGCGATCCTATAGGAGGTAACCGGTTCGTTGAAGATGAAACGCGATAGCACCACGATGATGATGTAGCTGATGCTTATCAGCGGATAGGCGAAACTCAAGTCCACCCGCGAGAGGATCACCAGCCAGCTGGCTGCGCTTATCAGGTAAAGCAGGAAGCCAAGCAGCACGAACTTGTTGGTCGCGGCGCTTTGCAAGAACGCGAAAACCGATCTCGGGTCCAACGACTGGGCAATCCGGGAGGACGAGTCCTTGGAGGCGTGCCCGACCCCGTACTTCAGGGCTATCTGCCCGCCCACACCCAGCGTCACGCTGAAGACGATCAATAGCAGGTCTTTGGCCCTGCCCGCCCCGGCAACCCCACCCAACACGCTCAAGAGCCAGCTCTTCATCTGATCACTCCGTTCCCTGGTCAGGCCTTCCAGTTCAGCCGTTTCACGTGTAGATGCGCAAGCAAACCCTCCGACTTGCGTCAGGCTTTGCCGTAAAGCGCGGTCTCCGCATACTCGCAAATCAGGTGGCACACGGCAATATGCGCCTCCTGGATTCTCGGAACATCCCGCGACGGAATCGTTATGGCAATGTCGCTCTTTGGAGCAACCTCACCACCGCCGCAACCGGTAAGCCCGATCACGGTTATGCCCATCTGCTTAGCGGTGGCCACGGCCTTGAGAATATTGGCCGACATGCCGCTGGTGCTTATAGCCAGAAGCACGTCCCCGCCTCTTCCCAGCGATTCAATCTGCCGCGAAAAGACCGTATCGAAGCCCAGGTCGTTGGCCTGCGCCGTCAAAAGCGAGCTGTTGGTTGTCAGAGCTATCGCGGCCATGGGCGACCTCACCTGCTTCATCTTGACGGTCATCTCGGTCGCGAAGTGCTGCGCATCAGCCGCGCTGCCGCCATTGCCGCACAAGAGAACCTTGTCTCCGCGCCTCAAAGCCTCGGTCACAGCTCTGGCCGCTTCCTCAATCGCACTCCGGCAGCAAACCGCAGTTTCCTTGAAGACGTCACCGGCTGATTCAAGCGACGCCGCTACCCAGTCACCGGACTTCACATCGGCCTCCGATCAAACGCCGGCAATCATGCCTCTTCTCGCCAGGTGGCACCTGACTCCCTCACTCCAGGCCGGCAGAGCGGCAATGCCGCTCTCTGCCATGACCGCGCTCCCCAACACCGAATAGGCGGGCCTCCTAGCCTTGGTAGGATATGCAGAAGCCGGCACAGGTTCAATATCAGATTTGATGCCGGCAAGCGCCAGAGCATGCCTGGCAAGATCGTACCAGGTAGTGTCCCCCGAATTGGTCATGTGCAGGATTCCTTTGAGCCCCCGCTCAAGAGCGGCCTTGATCCCGCCCGCAAGATGGCCGGTGTAAGTCGGACATCCCCGTTGGTCATTGACCACCCTGAGCTGCGCCCCAGAGCGGGCCCGCGCCACCATAGTGTCGATGAAGTTCCGGCCGTTGGGCCCAAAGAGCCACGATGTTCTCACCACGAGATGATTGCCGGTGGTCTCGGCAAGGTTACGCTCTCCCATGAGCTTGCTTAAGCCGTAGGCATTGATGGGATTGGCCTCATCGCCCTCGAGGTAGGGCTCCCGCTTGGTCCCGTCAAAGACGTAGTCGGTGCTGATGTAGATTACGCGTGCGCCGATCGCCTTGGCCCCGAGCGCAACGTGGAGCGTGCCCTCGGCATTGCACTGGTAGGCAAACTGGCGCCGATCCTCGCAGGCTTCGACATCGGCGAAGGCTGCCAGGTGGATCACCGCCTCGGGCGACGCCTTCTCGATCGCCCTGGCCGTCGCGCTGAGATCGCGGATATCGAAGTCCTCGATGTCTTTGGCAATCACCTTGTGGTCCTTGCCCAGTGCCGCGACCACATCGGTACCCAGCATCCCCCGAGCGCCAGTCACCAACACCCGCAGATCTGCACCCTCCCCGATCCAGCTGGCCGGGCTACTCCAGCTCGATCCGGCTGTAGTCTCCAACCATGAATCTGTAAGCCTTGGGTGGCTTGGCGTGCCGCTCTATGGCCACGTTCTTGCCGACCAGGCTGCTCTCGATGCGGCCGTGCACGTCAATTATCCGGCTTCCCTCGAGCACGATGCTGTGCTCGATCTCGCTGGCCCTGACCTCGACATCGTACGAGATCGAGGTGAACGGCCCCACATAGGAGTCCACAATCCGGGACCGCTCGCCGATAACCAAGGGACCCCGGAGTACGCTGTTGGTGATGGTTGCACCCTTCTCTATCACCACGGTCCCATCCAGCTTGGAACGGT
>DATKKY010000157.1:0-8925 GCA_035542695.1 bacterium
TTCACAGCAAGCGTCACTCCCCTCAGGCGATTAACTATCAACTCCTCACCCAGATTGGCCCGGCCGAAAAGCACCTGGCCTTCATCCAGAACAAAGCCGGGGTTGGGAAGAGCCAGCTTCGCCAGATTGGGCCTGGAGCTCTCGCCCTCTATCTCAAGCGTCGTTCGCGATGAGAGCGTCCGCTCCAGCAGAATCTTGCCTTTGAGCCCGGTCTCAACCGCGAGCGTCGTCTTCATTCTCGCAACCGGCTGTTTGCCGGTCTCATACCTGGTGACCTCGTAGGTTCCCGTGCCGGGCGTGTAACGTCCAAGGCTGTCGTAGTCCCCACCTGCACCCACTTTGACCAGCTTGGTCGCATAAACTGATGTCAGCGTGTTGGCAAGCCCATAGTCAAGGCCGAGGGAACTGAGCATAAGCACGTCGCGCAGATCCAGGCCGACGTCAGCACTTGTCATTCGCCGGTCGCCCTGGTCGGCCGTCGGAGCGTAGGTCACGTTCCGGTGAGCGACCTGGCCGCGGACCGCCGCGCGCCTAGCCTGGTCGGTGGCGAACTCAAGCTGGCCATCGACCGACCTGGAATAGGATTCCCACCCCGAACCCTGGTCCTTGTCCTCCGAGCTAGCTGACGCGGTAAGTGCGACCGTATTACCCCGGCCCGCGAGCTTCGCCCGCGTGTAGTACTCGATCCGGGAAAGCGACGACTGGTCAACCAGCTGCCGCCTGACATCGGAGGTCCGGCCAAAGCTCAGATCGACCAGACTTACGGGAACGCGAAAGCCCAATTCGGTTCTCTCAACGCCTTTGGAGGCAGCACTGGCAACGAGGTGCGCGGTCTCTGACGAAGCTGTGAGACCCAACCGGGGGCTCCCAAGATCCACTGCAAACTTCTGCCTGCGGGAGTTGCCCCCGGCTGCGCCGAGAGACCCCAGTTCGGCTGAGGTGGTGAGCAGTTTCCCGGCCCGGTAAGTCAGGCTCATCTCGTTAGAGGCTTCGAACCCGCCTCCTGGATCTTGCCCCCACCGCTCCAGCGCGTTGGGGCTTTGCAGCCGGGCAAAAGCCAAGTAGCCTTGGCCGATCCATCTCCGCTTCGCCGTGACCTCCAGGGCGCCTGCACTGTGGCCGCCGAGTTCAGGGAGATTACCCGCCCCCTTGAGCCCGATCACATAAGCCCTGTCCCGAGCGAAGTCCCAAGCTCCGCTCGCCAGCTGCTTGTGGCCGCGCGACTCGGCAAACTCGGACGTGATCTCAAGACCGTCGGTCGGCCTGGCCGAAGCGCTGGCGTGGACTACCTGAGCCGCTAGGTGGCGTGGGACTTGGATTTGGGCTACATAGTCGCCGGTGCCGGTATAGACGTGGATCTCCTGTTGCCACCTGTCGGAGAAGAGATAGGAGTAGGTTCCTTTCCCTCCGCCCACCCAAGTGAAGGTAACCTTGTAGTCCCCTCCACCGTCACCAGCATATTCATAATAGGTGAGCGAGTCTTTTCGCACCTTCACATAGTCTCCGGCTCCAAAGCCGACAAAGGTGCCTCCGTCGCTCCAGGCCTGGCCTGAGTTGTCGGTCGCTGGGGCCCCAGCGAAAATAGGCTCAGAGCTTGTTGCAGATGTAGCCGGATCGGTTCCCTCATTAAGAAAGCTGACAGCCATGTCAGCCCGCTTCCCGACATCGACGCTGGTTCTGGCGAAGTAGAACTGGCGTTTGGCGTTTTCGCTCTGACTCTCGTAATCGATGGTGATTCTCATCCCTTCGCGGATGAGGTGGTTGGGATTGAAGTAGATCTCCCCGGTGGTGTAGTCGATCACGTAGTCGGCATTCCTGCCCCGCTTCATGGCCTCGCCATCAAGCCAGACCTTCTCGCTGTTGGCGACCACGCCAGGGTCTTCTCCTTCACGGCCGCCGATGCGATACGGGCCTGCCACGCCCTCCTCACCTATGATCTCGACCGTCTCGTACTGGCTCCGCGACTCGGCACCCGAGACAACCAGCCTGCCGGGGCCACGCGAAGCGTCACCCAAGAATCCCGTCAGATTGCGCTTGAAACTGAGGAGTTCGCCGGGCGTCTCGGCAAGTTCGAGATCTCCGACGCGCGCGTAAGCATCCGAAGCGCGCACTTCCATGAAGACACGATCCAAATCCTGCAGTCTGGTGGTGGAGGTTTGATCGGTCAGGGACATGTCCTTATCGGAGAGCATCCCCCTGACCTCGACGCCCTCGCCGACCTTGCCCCCTATTGAGAGATTGAGCGCTTGGCTTACGTGGAAATCGCTGAGACTGCCGGCCTCCACACTGATGATCTTGGAGCCTGAAGCCTTGAGATTGTAAGACGAAGGCTTGAGTTTGAACGGCACCGGAGCTGCGGCTGCGTCTCCAACCGTGCCCGTCGATGGCTCGAGCGTTCGCAGCTGGTATGCGGGTTTGAGCACAAACGGCAGAACTCGGTAGGTGACCCGGACGGTGCTGCCAGGCGGAGCGCTCTCCACCAAGTACACGATGCCCTGGCTGTAGTCGATGCGATACCCATCCCCTCGGATAAGCGCCGTGCTATCAACGGCGACCGCGTCGCTGGCGCTCACGATGGGATGGTCCGAGAGATAGACGCGTTCCATGGGCAGAGTCGTCGACTGGAAGACCTCAGCACGGCGGCAGGACACCCTGACCTCGCTCGCCCGCGCAGCGGAGACGACCGCTATCGCGAGCACCAGGGCCCCTACGGCCAGCCCCACCGATCTATTGATGCGAGAGATCATCTAGCCTGAACTCCTCGATCGTGAGCTTGCCAACGTCGGCCACACAGACCGTCCCGTCGTCTCTGGCAGCGAGGAAAGTGGGCGTCTGCAAGCGAGCGCGCCCGAATGTCCCGAGGAACCTGCCAGCCAGGTTGAACACTGCGACGCAGCCGAGCTCGGAGTCGGAAACCAGCACGTAACGGTCTAAGCAAGTGCAGAGGCCGAAGGGGCTCTTGAAATCAAAACCCTGAAGGTAACCCGCGAGACTGCCCAGAGGCCCGAGGACAATTACTTGCTTGGCGAAGGCATCGGTCACCAAGATTCTGCCGCGATTCTGGACCAGGCAATCCACTGGGTAAGAGCCACTGGTCGTGCCGGCCACCGACGAGGTGATCGGCGACTTGTCGCTGTAAATGTCGGCAATCACGATCGACCCTTGGAGAGTCATTGCTCCGTAAAGCAGGCCCGACGGGCCCACGTCAAGGCCGCCGATCCCGGAGCCTACCTCCCGGCTGCCGATCGGCGCGCCCTTGGAGTCAAGCTCGATCACCAGCCCCGCGGCCCGGTCCGATAGGTAGAAGGAGCCTCCGTAGGAGGCGACATCCACGAATCTGCAGCCGGCATCGGTGCTGGGGCAGCCTGCAAAGAAACTCAGAGCAAGCGAGGAGTCATGGGCTACCAGCAGCTCCGAGTGATCGGCATCGACCACGTACAGGTCGCCCTTGATGTCGAAAGCCAGTCCCAGTGGGGCAAATCGGGACCCCGTCTCAGGCTCGGTGCAGGGCAATGACCTAAGGGGGTGCACCCAAGTTTCGGGCATCTCGGTGGAGTCCCTTATGGCAGCGGCCTCCGGGACTTCACACCTGGGCGCTCCGAGTCCGACCGATAGCCCGGCAAGAGCGACCAGGGCCAAGGTTATCGAGAGCTTCACGTGCGAGCGAGGCGTGCTCATAGGCTAAGCCGCCTTTTAGAATGGTGCGCTGATGTAGACCCTGAAACCCTGCGGGGACGTCGGTTCGGCGCCGAGGCTCACATGTGGCCCCTTGCCTTCCTGGTCCCCCAGTTTGACGGTCAAGTAGACGTCAATCATGCTGACCATCCGGTTGAGGACTGCAAACCCGGTTGTCAGCACAGCCCGGCGGTAGCTCTGGCGGCTCATGGTCCGCTCACGGCTGAACTCCTCCATCCGCTGGAGGCTCTCCCACTCCCAGGCGTCCTTGCCGAAGTAGCCGTGGCTCTCGACGTAGGCGGCCTGGAGCTCGCGATCACTGGGATAAAGCAATCTGGCTTCTCGCATCACGTCAACATTGTATTCCTCGCTCGACAAGTAATAAGCGAGGATCCTGTAGTAGCCACTGCCCGGGTCGCCCTCCACCCCAGCAAAGAGCCGCGCCTCGTCCTTGTAGGCGTCCTCTCGCATCCTGCCCTGGACGCGATAGTAAGCGAAGGACGACCAGATCGCGGCCTCGCCGGCGATGAAAACCCTCGCCCTGCCGGACGCACCCAGATAGGCCTCACCTGCTCCCGGCAATGCGAGCGAAAGCAAGAGCGCCTTGCCCAGGGATTTGCCATCTCTCGGGGCGGCGCTCGCGGGCGGCGCGACAATGGCCAGGCAGAGGAGACCTATCGCCGAAACCCGGATCAAGTGCCGCATGCTAGAACCTCACCTTGAGAGCCAGCTTCATGTCAGGCCTGACCCCCGGTCTCACCGTGAAACACAGCCGGGGATTTTGCCCAAGTCCTGCCAGGTCACGATTGCGGAACTTCACCAGAATCGCCGAGTCAACCATGCTCACGATGCGGCCTATCACCATCACCCAGGCAAACGTCTGGGCCCGGCCGTAAGCATCGTCGGCCCGCTGTCTCATAGCAGCGAAGGTCGCCCGGTTCTGAGACCTGGTAGCCCCAGTTTTGTCCCGAACGAACATGTCGGGTATGTGAGCACCCGGATTCCACCCGGTCCAACCGAACTCCGGGTATTGAGTGTCGCTCATGTTCCAATCATCCCAGCCAAATATGAAGTAATCGTCACTCGCTACCTGCTGATAGAAATCATTGTCGTTCTGCTGGGAGATGGGAAAATGCCGATCGATCTGCTGAGTGCATTTCTCTTCGTCGTGGGTGGAACCGGGCCGGCAGAAACCGAGGGAGTCACTGCCGCTGTAAACCGCTATAGTATCCCTGGCGTAAGCGTTCAGGCGATCACGCAAATAGTGGACTGCCGCAAACTGCCGGTACTGCTGCTTCCGATCATCGCCCTTTCTGCTGCTGGCAATGTACTGCCAGAAGGAAAAGACGTCAGCGGCGGCCATCGCCGAACCCGTCACGTAGCCCCGCGTTCCAGACGCATAGACTTCGCCGAGCCCAGGCAGGATTGCCGAGAGGACCATCGCTCTGACTGCCGATTTCGGCACCTTAACCGGCGTCTCGTTTCCGATTTTGACCGGCTGGCTCTGGTCACTCTGGACAGTCACACCGTCCACCAGCAGTCGGGCTCGGATCAGGAGGTCCGAGTTCGCCCGCGGCGAGGAGTGAGCGCTGGCCCAAGGCAAGATCGCGAGCCCAAAGGCTGCCACCAGAGTCACCGCCGACTTCAAAGGTACTACCCTCCTACCTCTTTATAGCCAGTTTGAAGAAGTCACTTGCACTCTTGCCATGGCCCTCAACCTTGAGCCGGCAGACATAGAGCCCGTTCCCCAGACTGCTCAAGTCTACGTGCTTCTCGACCTTGGCAACAGCCTCAAAGTCGGCCCGCTTGACCCTCTCGCCAGCGATGTCGAAGATCTCGAGAGTGGCGTGGCCCCCGGTATCAGTCACAAAGGAAAAGTCGGCTGCCTCCCCAGTCACGGGATTCGGAAAAGCATGGAAGGTGTTCGCAACCAAGATATCGGTACCCGGCACAGGCGGCGAGGGCATGAGACCAATCGGGTAAACGCAGTTCCGCGTTCGATCGAAGTAAGCAGCCTTCCACGGGGCACCGGCACAAATAGCCGCTCCCAGTGGGACTGAATAGGCATACAAGTTGCCGTCGCCTCCACCCGTAATCAGGTCCAGGTTGCCGTCGCCATCAACGTCATCCAGGAAAATCGCCGAACATCCACCTCCCATGGTCAGCGGGAATCCGTCAAAGCGCTTCCCTCCCGGCTCCCATCCCACTATACCTTCGAAAAGCGAGCCCTGGAAGACACCAAGCCGGCCCCCACAGCCTAAATCAGCGACCACCACCGATGGCACGGTCAAGGTGGTATCAGCAACATGGTACTGAGTGTTCCAGCCTGCGAGGCCGCAGCCGAACCATGACTGGGGCCAGCCCTCGACGTGGCTACCATTCCAGGTGAAGGCCCGCGTCTGGTCAGCTCGGTCGGTCAGAATCACTTCCAGATAACCATCGCCGTTGATGTCAGCAAAGACCGGGGGGCCCACAACGCCGTCGCAGACCCGTTTGTTCCAACCAGGGAGCGGCACACCATCCTCATTGATCACCACCACCCAACCGTCGGAAGTGACCACTATGATCTCAAGACCTGACTGGAGGAAATTGGTACTGACCCGATCAAGGTCAGCCACAGCAAGGTAAGCCCGCTCTGCTGACTCCGGGCCTCCCACATAGAGCTCGCGGAAGCTCTCGCCATCACTCGACAGGACATCGACCTTACCAGCCACGTACCAGAGAATCTCCCGACCCGAGTGATCGAGCACGAGGTCCGCAACCACGGGCTGGCTGACGGGTCCAGCCGTCGGAGGCACAGCAAATGAAAAGGCGGTGTCACAGCTTGCGTGCGATCGCCCGGTAAGGCCATAAAGACCGGACTTGGTGGCCACGATCAGCCCCTCACCTTTTGGCCCCAGATTCCATGGCATCTCCGCGGCCACGGGCACGCCCTGCATGCCCTCGAACCTGGCAAAAGCTCCGAGAGAATCGGAGTTCTCGAAGTAGGGTGAGCCATCGGGCTGGAAGGCATATAGCCAACCGGTCTCATCGGTGACAACGGTCTCGATCTTGTGGTCACCGCCGAGGTCGGCGCCCACTATCTCCCGGGTGTGGGCTCCGTGAAGCCGCCTCGGCCACCCGGCAAGCGCCTCCGGTTTACCCTCAGAGCTGACGCCGAGACCGTGCACCTCGGCATTGTGATACTCAACATATTGGACCTGAACCGAATCACCGCCCTCCACCTTGATGCTGTCGGTCCAGATCCCCCGGGCCAGGGCCGCGATGATGTTGTCGTGCGTGCCTGTGAGCGTGGAATCCAGCCTCGTGACCATCAAGGAAGGCACGCCGAATCGCAGCGAGTCCCCAAGAGCCTGCGGGAAGCCCCACTTGAGCCAGGAGTTCGATACGCGGAAGTCCATTGAGAGCCCTGGCCCGCTGATGTTGTCCATCACCAGGTGGGAGTGACAGCCGGTCTCGCTCCGCGTGTTGGGGTAAGTGTCATCGGCAAACCGGTCATTGTTACCCTCAAAGAAGGGATCATTAGGGCTCCCCAGGAAGTAAAAAGAGTTGTAGTTTCCCAGATCAGGAATACCGTCGGCCTCAGCTAAAGTCAAGCCCCGCCGCCCAGGGAAGCCGTTGACCACATCGTAAGGGTCTCCGAATCTGACCATCGCATCGTCAACATGCCAGACCAAGAGGCCGCTCCCCGGCAAGGGCCAGTCATACTCGTAGTTAAACTCACGCGCTTGATTGACCGGCCCCATGATCACTCCGGTCGAGTCCGGGCTGGGATCGGCCAGCAGTATGCCGGTTGAATCCCCGTCCAGGTCACACTCACGGTTCTCGACAAGGAAATACTCGTAGGAGTTCATGCGGACGAAGAGCGCTTCCCGATTGGGAGCCTCGCCCTGCAGCTCGGTCGCCTTGAGCACGTGATCGCCAGCCGCGCCGGCCGTATCGGGCACTACCCAGCCCAGGTAAGCCTTGCTCCAAGCTGAGAGCGATCCTGGCAAGATGCCCGTCACATAGTAGGGTTCCGCGGTGCGAGGGTCGCTCACGACCACACCCACGCCCGAACCGAAGTCCATCAGATCCCAGTAGCCGATCACGCTCTCACCGGACTGAGTGTCGTAGAGGTCCGGCAGGCCAAGCTGATGGCCAATCTCGTGGGCCAGCACCCCGTTGATGCCGTTCATGTATCCATCCTGAGACGACGTTTCCGGGACCACGCTGCCATCCACAACGAAGTAGGTGCTGTCATCAACGGCGATGCTCTCCGAGAGCGAGATGAAAAAAGACGGGAGATCATATGGACTGTCGCCCCTCAGGTCATTCTGCCAGTCGGAGCCCGCGTGGAAGATCAGGAAGGCGTCAAAGTCGCTGAACTTGAGGTCCGGGTCTTGATCCGCAGCCTTGATAGCATCTCTGACAAAGACCTCGAGATTCTGCCAGTTCCATGATCCCACTCGGCCGTCAGGATTGTACTTGGCAATATCCGGCAGCACATAGGCGCCGTTCTCAGCAAGCGGGAACACCTCGGACTGGATCTCCAGCTGGCCATAGGACATCGCCCTGTAGTAGTTAGCCAGGGCCTCCATGTGCTTAGTGAAGTACTTGCGATTGTGGGGCGGAGGATCAATAAAGACTGTAGAGCGCTTGTCGGTGAGATCAAACCGGCCGCCGTTGCCCGATATCTTGCTTGAGTCGGGAACGCTCGCAAACTCCACTCGGATGGCGCAGATGCGGAGCACTTCCTGACTACGGCCGAGAGGGGCCTCGGGGAACTTCCCCTGGCTCGCCCGAAGCAGTCTACGCGTCGAGGCGGCGTCTCTCAAAGGGGGCCGAAGCCACTTCTCCGCCCTCTGGTCACGTACCTGGCGGGGTACGGCCCCGGGCCGGGGCCGCTCTATGGTCAGGGTCGCGCCCTTGGCGCTACCGCTTGCCAAAAGGCATGAGACCAGGAACCCGGCAAGCAAGATCCGCCCGCTCCTCACTTCACCCTCTCCCTCACCATCCTGCCTTCCTTCAGCTACAGGTTGTAGTTAAGTGAGAACTTGTTCTCCCTGCCGAGGTCCTCGGCCTTGGGCACGCTCGCGTAGTCGAAGGTCATCCCTCCGCCCACCGGCACTTTGATCCCGAAGCCGAACGTCCAGTTCTTGATCTTGCCGTCGGGATCATAGATGTATCCCAGCCTCGGAGAAACGAAATTGGCAAACGTAAACTCAGCGCCACCGTTCAAGGTGGCATCGCGCCTGACCTCGCTGAACT
>DATKKY010000158.1:0-5039 GCA_035542695.1 bacterium
AGAATCGCTCCGGCCTCTGATTGAGGGTGCATCTGAGGCGGGGTTCGCCCGGCGGATCATCTTCTCCGAGACCGAAACCCAGGTCTCAGCAGTGGACGGGGAGCAGCAGGTGTTGCTTGGCCGGGGAGTCCCCGAGGTGAAGCAATTCCCCTTCTTCCATCCAGCTGCGCCCGACAGTGAGATCGTCTTGAGCTACCGCGGAGTCCCCACCACCGCGGCGCGCGACCCCGAGCGACCGCCGCTTGAGCCAATTGCAGCTGATTTCGCCCGGCGCGGCTGTGAGGCGCGAGCTCAAGGGGCTGGTGCCCATGCCGAACCCCCGAGCGATGACCAGGAGATCCTCGGCCGCCTCAAGGCGCTTGGATACGTGAGCTGAGCGGAACTCCCTAGTACTTGACTCCCAGCTGCCATTCGAAGAAAAGCAGCTCATCGGTGAGGTCATCAATCTGCTTGCCGACCGGCGTTCCGCCCGAGTGTCCCGCGCTGGTGTCATACCGCAACAGGATCGGCCGCTCAGCTGGATCGGAACCGGTCCGCGCCTGAAGCATCGCGGTCATCTTGCGCGCATGGAGCGGGGCCACGCGAGTGTCCGCATCCCCCGAGATCAGGAACACGGCCGGGTACTTGACTCCAGCTGTCACGTGATGGTAGGGCGAATAGGCGTAGATGTAGTTGAATTGGTCCGGGTTGTCCGCCGAACCGTATTCCGGCACCCAGTACGCCGCCACCAGGAACTTGTGGTAACGGACCATGTCAAGCAGCGGATACCCGCACTCGACCGCCCGGAAGAGATCGGGCCGCTGAGTCAGAGCGGCACCTACCAGGAGCCCGCCATTGCTGGCGCCCTCGATGGCCAGCTTCTCCGGATTGGTGTAGCCTTGCTTGATCAGCCACTCCGCCGCTGCAATGAAGTCGTCGAAGGTATTCTGCTTCTTGTCAAGCATGCCGGCGCGATGCCAGTCTTCGCCGAATTCGGAACCGCCTCTGAGATTGGGCTCGGCGAATACCCCTCCCTGACTGAGCCAACATCCCACCTCGGTCGAGTAGTACGGCATCATGGTTGATCTGAAACCGCCGTAGCCCGTGAGCAACGTCGGATTGGACCCATCCAGCTTGACGTTCTTGGGGTGACCCACGAACATAGGTACCCGCGTCCCATCTTTGGACGTGTACCACACCTGTTCCACCGTGTAATCCCCGCTTACGAGCGGCGATCGCAGCGCCGACCAGACAACGGTAGTGCCGTCATCGATGAAGTAATCATATATGCGGGTAGGGATGTGGTATGACGAGAAATCGAAGAACATCTCGTTGGTCTGCCACCTTCCGCTGAGCCCCCCAAGATAGCCGATTGCCGGGGGCTCGATCCTTCCGGCGGGCTTGCCGTCGGGCTGGAAGATGGAAACCGATGGCAGCGCATCATGAACATACGTTACGAAGAGTTTGCCTCCTCCGACTGCTACACCGTCTATGATGTCGCTCGCTTCCGGCACCACAACCCGCCAGGCCTCCTGCCGCGGATTGGCCAGGTCGACTCGGATGACCCGCCCCCTGGGAGCCTGCCAATCGGTCTTCAGAAAGAGCCAGTCCCCACCCAACCGAGGCTCGAACCCGGCGTCAATGTCCTTGACCACGGGCTTGGGCTTGCCGCCGGCGACCAGATCCTCAACATAGAGATCATTGCTTGAAGCCGAACCGTGCCAAACGTTGAAAATGAGGTAGCGGTCGTCGTCGGAGAGACTTATGTCCACACCCAACTCGGGGCCCAGGCCCTCGCCGAAAATCTGGACATCTTGCGCAATCGCACTACCGACCACATGATGGAAGACCTGGTTGCCCGTGCTGTCGTGACGCGCATAGTAGAGCCCCTTACCATCACTGGTGAGGCAGACCCCGTCGTAGTCAGCTCGAGGAAGCGAGTCGGGGAGGTTCCGACGCTGGTCAACATCCAGAATCCTGAGTGCAACCTCGTCTTCCCCGCCCTGGCGCAGGCCGTAAGCCATCAGCCGGCCGTCCTGGGTCACATCCTCGATCTCGAGATTGATGGTGTGATCCGGACTGAGAGGATGCGGATCAACCAGCAGCTGGTCATCTCCCGAAACGCCGTTTCTCATGTAGATGGAAAGCTGATCCTGGTCGGCGAGACGCTTCATGAAGAAGTACCGGTCGCCCCGCTGAGTAGGCGTCGTGAAGGCGTCGATGCGTTTGAACTCTGCGATCTTCTGTTTTATCCGGTCGCGGCCCGGCAAGTCACCCAGGACGGCCCGCGTGTAGGCATTCTGAGCATCGATCCAGGCGCGGGTCTCAGGACTCTGCTGATCCTCGAGCCACCGATAGGGGTCCACAAGGCGGACACCGCTGACTACGTCTTCCACATTGTCCACCCGAGTGCTCGGGACGTTGGCTGCCCGCCCTCCCTGGACGGCGGCCGCCACAAGCCACACCGAAACCCAGCAGGCGAGCTTGAGGCCTCGAAAGAACGCCACCCGAGCAGTGCTTCGCGGAGCTGCCGGCCTTGCCATAACTTGTCCCTCCTCCTGGTGACTTGAACGATATAGCCGGAAGTATGGCGCGGTTTACGGGCTAAGTCAATTGCCGGAAGATCACGGCGTCGGGTGCGGCCGGGTCGGACGTGGCGCTGGAAAGCACCAGCAGCATGACCGGAACCAGTGGGGCCCACTTCATCGAGCGCCTCCGCTCTCCAGGAGGTCGATGTAAGCCCCCTCGACGAGGTCGCTCACCTCGATCCCCAGCTTGGCCATCAGGCTGTGGGCGACCGCGATGCCGTCGCTCACATCCTCATTCCCGCGCAGCATGACTTCGAGCTCCAGGAATTGACCCAGCCCCTCGACATCGTCAAGATGAACCCGGGTGTTCCCGATCATGTAGAGCCGCCGCTCCTTCCTCACCACACCGCGGATGCCAAGGCAAGCCCCGAGCAAGGCCTTGAGGGAGTCGGGATCGGCAATGGGGCAGACCAAATAGTCCGACTGCTTGGGTCCGAGCTCGTCTCGACGCTCGTAGAAGATGAGAGCCGAGCCGCCGGGCTGAGCGACCCGGAGTTTGAGCCGCCCGCGTGCGGTCTGGAAGAACGTATCCTCCTGGAAAGCCGTTTCGCAGGGCTTGTCGGTCGACTCCTCCGCGCGCGCCCTCACCTTCCCC
This sequence comes from bacterium, assembly GCA_035542695.1. GTDB lineage: Bacteria > Arandabacterota > Arandabacteria > Arandabacterales > Arandabacteraceae > DATKKY01. The sequence goes on from DATKKY010000158.1 coordinate 3,163, forward strand.
GGCTCGCGCGCCCTTGCCTTGATCTCAACATTGGTCGACACCCTGGTCACCTCGCCACGTTGCGCCACCACCTATTCAAGCAAGCGCGCAGCCAAACGGTAGCCCCCATACATACCGGCGCCCGTCCCCACGGAGCTCAGGACCACTGCAGTCACCATCCCGATGTGGGCACCAATCCACCATCCAACTGCACCGCCGACGGTGGCGCCCACGAGCCCGAGGAGTTTCTTCACGACACGTTTCCTCCTGATCGCACCTCTTGCCCTTTCGCCGCTGACCCACCCGCGACCCAGCCGGTCGAGAAGGCAGCTTGCAGGTTATAACCTCCCGTGTCGGCGTCAATATCCAGCACCTCGCCGGCGAAATAGAGCCCCTTTACCAGGCGAGATGCCATAGTCCGCGGATTGACCTCGCGGGTCTCGACGCCACCTGCTGTGACGATCGCTTCGGCGAGCGGGCGGTGTCCGGTGACCTCCAGGCGAAAGTCCTTGAGCCACGCCACGAGACGCCGACGTTCTTCGGCTGTCACTTGGTGCGCCAGCGTGCCAGGCGAAACGCCCGCGACCTCAGCTGCGGCCGGCACCAGTTTCCTGGGGACCAGCCGCTTGAGCCAGCCCGCAGCCCGCTGCTTGCCATGGGCACCGAGCTCGCGCAGGAGCAGCCGATCGAGGTTACGCTCGTCGAGCGCGGGTTTAAGATCGATGGAGAGCACCACCCACTCTCCTGCGGCCAGCGCGTTCGCGGCGTGCTTGCTCACAGCAAGCACCGCCGGTCCCGAGACGCCAAAATGAGTGAAGAGCATCTCGCCTGAGGCCTGAGCGCGCTCCGCAAGGGCCCGCTTCCCCCGGCGGACCAGGACCCTCACCTTGACGTCGGTCAGACTCAAGCCCTGCAACCTTGGCGCAAGTTCGCCGGCGGTCTCGATCGGCACGAGCGCGGGCCTCGGCGCGACGATCGTGTGGCCGAGAGTCCTGGCCAGCTCGTAGCCGTCACCGGTCGATCCAGTTGCCGGATAGGAAGCCCCTCCCGTGGCCAAGATCACGGCGTCCGCCTTCCAGAACCTACCTCCCATGGTCACCGCACCCACCAGGCGGCTGTGCTCGGCTACGAGCCGTTCGACTGAGGTTCTGAGCCGCAGGTCCGCTCCCGACTGCCCTGCCCGGCGAAGCAGCGCCTCAACCACGTCCCGGGCCCGACCACTTGCCGGGAAGACTCGGCCGTCTTCCTCGACCATCGTGCGGACCCCCAGGTTCTCGAGCAACGCGACCAGGTCGGCCGTGAAGAATCGGGAAAACGCGAACCGGACGAAAGGCGCTCTCGGTCCGAAGTGGGCTGCGAACTCCTTAAGAGGAGTGACGTTGGTCAGATTGCAGCGCCTGTTGCCGGAGAGGCCGAGCTTGAGCCCCGGGTGGCCCATCTTCTCAAGGAGCCAGGTCTCGGCGCCCGCCCGGGCAGCCTCTGCCGCAGCCATAAGCCCGGCTGCACCAGCGCCCACCACAATCACTCGGCGCTCACCCATTGGACTCCCAAGACTCCGCGTTTGCGCGACCGCGCCCGCCCGGGGGAGGCCTATCCCTTGTGCGCGTCGGAACCTCGCGCGGGTTGTTCGAGCTCGACGGTCGGCAAGAAGCGAGGGGCGTGCCTGGCGCGCGTCGCCTGCTCGAAAGCATAGGCGAGTCTGATCAACATAGGCTCGCTGTAGGCGCTGGCAAACAGAGATATCCCCACCGGCAAGCCGGAGACGTAGCCCATGGGCACCGTTATGTTGGGATACCCGGCCACGGCCGCCGGAGAAGAGCTTCCACCCGTGTAGTGGTCCCCGTTGACCAAGTCGGTCAGCCATGACGGGCCTCCCGTCGGGGCAAGAATCGCATCGA
>DATKKY010000159.1:0-27235 GCA_035542695.1 bacterium
AGACTTTCACGAAGACCTCCTGAGCCATGTCACGGGCCTCTTCCTCATTGCGGAGCATCCGGTAGCACAACGCGTACACCCGCTTGCTGTATTGCCCGACCACCTCGGTGAACGCTTCATCACTTCCCTCTGCCAGTCTTCTCCCGAGATCGTCCATCCCGTCCTTCCACTCTGCCAGCTTAGACACCGTGGCCACCCAAAGGTTTAAACCCGCTTGGGTTCCCGGCTACTTCTCGAACCCAGGCAAAGCCTATTCGATCGGGCTGGCGAACTCAAACGAAACAGGCTGCAGGACGTGTTAAAGCAATTTGCCGGGCGTGCCGAAGCTTGATGTAGAAGGTGTGTGAGGCGCGGCGCAGGCTCCAATCTGGAGACTCGCCGTCCAAGGGAGGCTCGATGCCAAGAGAGGGTTCTGCCCGGGAGCGCGTGGCCCGCGCCGAGGAAATCCTCAAGGCCAACATCGGCGACCCGCGGCTCTCACCATCAGTGCTTGCCCGAAAGCTCAATGTGGACTTGCCGACCTTCTCTCGGGCTTTCAAACAGCTGACAGGCAAGACCTGCACTCATTACATAGCCACCGAGAGGATCCGGATAGCCAAAGACCTGCTGGTTTCGGATGGCGGGCTGGTCAAGGAAATCGCCAGCCGAGTCGGCTTCAGGAATCCCAACTATTTCACCCGCAGATTCCGTGCGATGGAAGGCCTCAGCCCCACCACTTACAGGCGCCAGCGCCGCGGGAATTCATAGGGTTATACCCCGCCTGACCCCTGCCCTACCCTGGCTTGGACTGTGCCCCGGCCTAGCAAAACTGTGCTAATAATAGTTGTTGCGTTAGTCCGTGGGCAATGGTATGCTGATGTCCGGCATCAGAAGCAGGATGCACTATGATGCAGGGACTGTGAGTTCGGGGATCAAGTTCACCCGGAAGCACTTCAAGGAATAGACAAGCGAGGTCTTAAGGTTGCGAGCCTTAGCCATTGCGTTATTGGTGTGCCTGGTAGCGTACCCAGCCCTGGCTGACATCCACCCTCATTACCAGGGGCCATTCGCGGTACAAGTTAACCCGCCGCAGGTGTCCTTCCATGTAGATGGCCCTCCGGGGGTCTATGAGGCCAACGTACCCGTCAACGTCCAGGTTACATCGGGTTTCCGCGACTGGAGCCTGTTCTGCGAGGCATCTTACCTTACCGAGGTGACATCGGGGGTCACGCTGCCGGCGGACCGAATCTGTCTCGCGGGTAGCTTCCAGGACACTTATACCGACCAGAAGAGCCTGGTCACGCTCAATCAGCAGGTGGTAATTGGGCGCGGGACCTTCACAGGCCCTACCTTCATCGATTCGGCAGTCCTGAACTTGAAATTCCGGAGCCAGTGGGAAGACAGGCCGGGGACTTACGTCGGGCAGATAACCTTTACTTTCTTAGCGACTCCATGAACTCAAATCCTATAGGTTGGCGGCTGATAGCCGGCGCAGTGGTGATGTTGTTGCTCGTTTCCGCAAGCCAGGCGGAGGACCAGGTATCTGGGCAGGTGGGAGCGGTCAATGTCTCAGCTAGGATCGAGCCCTTTATGGCGGTCTCGGTGGCTCTTACCCAGAGTGGCCGGCAGGCGCAGGGCACCAGCACCTCCGGGCCCGGCAGCACCACGGTCCGGGCAGGCAAGATCGGCCTCCTCAACACCCAGCCTACGACCATCGAGTTTGCGGCACTTGAGAAACCTGGTGTGATTGATGCGGACAAGGACGTCCAGATCAGCGTGGCTTCAAACATCAAGGGTTGGAGCGTGACGTGCAGCTCTCAGGGGCTGTCATGCTCCAGTGGTTCAATCCCGGCTGAGAGGATATTTGTCAAGTCTGACTATACCAACCCCGCGGTGGATAACGGCGTCGGCCTGGGCTATGAAAGCCTGACGGCGCCCAGAGTGGTAGCTGCGGGGTCGGCGGCTGGCGAAGTGACTCACCCGGCGTCCTTCAAGTTGAACGTTACCTGGGAAGACAAGCCCGGTTCGTACGACGGAATCCTGACGTTCACGGTTCTACCCGAGCCGTGAGCCGTAATCGGGAAGAGTAGGACTTGAATGAAACGCCGAGTGATTGTGATGGCAGTTCTGGTCACAATCGCCTTGGCAGGCGCAGTGAGTGGCGGGATTTCGGTTTCGGTGACGCCGCCGCTCCTGGAGATATCGGTTCCTCCGGGGGGGAAGAAGGCTTACACGCTCACGATAAAGAACGTGGGCGACACGAGGGTGTCAGTCAAGCCATTGATAATGGATCTCACCTTGAGCGTGGAAGGCGCGGCAGAGCCGGTCCAGAGGGGCACGAGCAAATGGTCGTGCGCCGACTGGGCATCGATGAATACCAGTGAGTTCGCGTTGAACCCCGGGGAGGGGGAAGAACGAGAGCTTACGTTTGAAGTGCCCAGAGGGACCAACGGAGGCAGGTACTGCGTGGTGGTGTTTGAGGCAAAACTGTTTGAAGCCAAGGCGGCCGGGCCCCACGTCTCGGTGGCAACCAGGACGGGGACCATAATAATGGAGACCGTGTCGCGCACAGTGCCGAGAAGCGGCGAGGTCTCGGAGCTTACGGTGAAACATGCTACCGGCGACACCATGGTGATCACGGCCTATTTTGAGAATCCTAACGACATACATGTGAAGATAAGCCCGAGCTGCGTCATCAAAGGCGCGGACGGGAAGATCGTGGACCGAGTCAAGCTGGACGCAGGCACCGGCACGGTGCTGCCTGACGGCAAGCGGCAGATGACGGGCCGCTGGGCCAACAAGCGGAAGATGGTTCCAGGCAAGTACGTTGCCGAGGTGGTTGTAGATTTCAGAGGTTTGAAGCGTGCGACGAAGACGGCTGAATTCAGCCTTAATTGAGGTTGCTCTCCGAGGCAAGCACCTCATGTCTGTTGTTGAGGAGTCTCTGGGCACGGATGCCTTTCACTTCGTATCGAAAGGAGGTGAAAACTAATGAAGATAATGGCTATTTTGGGGGTGCTCCTTATGGCTTCCGCGGCGTACGTGTACGCTCAGCCGGGCACAAATTGCGACCTGCCAGCGAATTACTATGAGGTCGATACGTGGACTCTGATCAATGGCGTCGCGTATCCGAACTTGGATCCGGCCTGCGCGTTGGCGCGTCTCTTCGCAAGCGGCCACTTTGCTGGCTCTTGCAACAAGGGCGCATGGGAAATCCCTGTCACCATTCACGCATCTATCGCTCAGTGGCTGTGGTTCGATCTGAGCGGAACGCGTTGGGACTGGCGTGTTCTTAAGCCGGGTACCTACGCTGGTGACTGCATAACTTTCCAGTTCTGCAGCAATGGTGATATCGGAGTCACGTACTCCGGTTTTGCGGACCTGTACAGCCCCACCACTCCGACTGGGTGCAAGAACACGATTGACACCTGGTACGGTTATGGTACTCCGTTCGATCCGGCTAATCCGGCGAACTGGGTCAGGGCAGCTGATCTGAATGGTGTTGAAACCACTATCCATCAGATTTGCCCGGGTCATTGCATGACCACCAAGCTGTGGACCAAGATCCAGGTTGACACCTGCAACTCAGCGTGTGAGTATAATAACGATGCTCAGATCACGTTGACGCTGCTGAATCAGAAGTGCTGGGTGGATGCCGACGGGTCATGGTGGGATCTACCGCCCTGCGTCGTAGTTCCGAGGGCGGAGTAGGACCAGTAGGTTGGAGTTTCTGAGGTGCTTGCCTACGGAGTTCTGAGGGAAAGCCCGCCTCAAAAGCGGGCTTTCCCATTACCTTAAGCAGAGACTCCTCAATCTCAACCGTTCCGCGCCGATACGGGAGTAGTAACAGGGTACTGAAATGCGCTCCAGCGGAATGCTCGCAGTCACAACGATCATAGTTCTCGCACTGGTCTATTCAGGCGAAGCCAACGGCCAGCAAGGCATTCTTATAAGCCCTCAGGTGACTCAGCTCGAATTGCCTCCCGGCGGTAGCAAGATCTTCGAGATTACGGTCGCCAACAGCCCAGGCAACAGGCACGTGACACTCGACGCCAAGGTTGCGCCCATAGCCCAGGACGAATACGGCAGTTACGTGATTGCCAAGGGCGACAACGCATGGTCCTGTGCCGCGTGGACCTCGATCGACCGAGTTCAGGTTTCACTGGACCCGGGCCAGTCTCAGACTGTCCGCTGCAAGATTAAGGTCCCTAACGATGCCGCAGGGGGCAGATACGGCGCCGTGGTCTTCTCCTTTAGGGAGGGGTCCAATCCGGGGGGAGGCATAAATCAAAGCATCACGTTTCAGCTGGCGTCCTTCATCGAAGTGGCCGTAGGCAGGACCCGGACAGTCTATAAGCTGGAGATCGCCGATATGAGTGTGCGATCGGTCGTTGGCAACCCGATGCTCGAGAAGGACTACGGCAAGGATGCCTTCGTGATTGCCGCGAAGGTCAAGAATAGCGGCAACATCGGCGTTTTTGCCAAGGGGACCTTGAGGATCCGGGAACAGAGAGGACTGCATGTCAGAGAGGTCCCGCTGGGCGAGGGCCGAGGCATGGTGCTTCCCGAGCAGACGGTGGAGTACAGGTCCCTCTTCAAGCGCAGGCCCCCGGCCGGGAGCTACACGGCCGAAGCCACTTTCAACTACGGCGGCATCAGGCCAGCTGTGTCGAAGGCGATTTTCTCAGTGACCCTCGACGGGGAATTGAAACCGGGGGTAGGCCTGGCCGTTCAGGTTCTCGGTCTGGATGTGATACCGCGGTCGCTTGATGTTACGGCGCCGCCGGGTTCCCAGAAGACCCTGGGAGTGACTTTGAACAACGTCGAGAAGTATCCCGTCAAGGTCTCGACCACCGTGCTCGCTTTTGAGCAGACCGATGATGGGCGGTTCGTGACCAAGGCCAACGCGGCTGAGCCTCCGGAGGCAGCATGGGTCAAGATCGACCCGGTAAGCTTCGAGGTCCCGCCGCAAACCAGGAAACACATCAAGGTCGAGATCAATGTGCCAAATGGCGTAAGTGGAGCTAGATATCTCCGGCTCGCCTTCTCACCGGAGAATTCCGATCTCTCGAGGGAGGCCCTCCAAGAGAGCTACAGCACCGACGTCTTCTTGAGCATGCCACCGGAGGTGACCAGAAACGTGACCGTGGACGCGTTCAAGGCTACCGCCAAGGGCAGGTTCTCTCCGGTCACGTTCAGCTTTGCAGCAAACAACCAGGGCAATTGCCATGTTGACATAGATGCTACCATTACGGTCAAAGATTCCAAGAGCGTGACTGTCAGGGAAATCCGAATGACGGAAAGGAACACCCGGATTCTTCCCGGAGTGAGGCGCACCTTTGACCTGGAGGATACTCAGGGATTTGAATCCGGCGCCTATACCTGCGAACTGACTATGAAGGTCGAGAAAAGCAAAGCTGTCTATTCCAAGTGCGATTTCAAGATCTGAGGCCGAGGAGGAACTCATGAGGTCCAAGAGAGCAGTTTGGCTTATCGTGATGGCTGTGCTGGGCTGGGTCGTGGTCGCGGCCTCCCAGGAGGGGGGGGAACCCCTCGTAACCAATGTGTTCTATGACACCGATTTGCGCGAGGCTCTGCGGGACGTGGCTTCGCAGACCGGCGTCAACATCATCCCAGACGAGACGGTGCAGGGTGTGATCTCGCTTGAAGTCACCAGCATGCCGCTCGAGGAATGCTTGACCCGAATGCTGACGCCACTGGGCTACACCTTCAAGAAGATGAACGGCTACTATATCGTGGGAGCACCTCATCCGCAGAACCCGTCGTTCCCTCTGCTGACCGAAACCACGCTCTTCACGCCCAACTACATTCGGGCGGACGAGGCGGCGAGATTGCTCTCCGACTACTATGCGCCCTACGTGAAATCTGCTGGGGCAGCCAACACCCTGGCCATCACGGCCTCGAGAGAAATGACCCAGACTATCCTCGCAGAGCTGGCCAAGATAGATGCCAAGCCGAAGCAAGTGATGATTGAGGCGATCGTCACCGAGATGTCGGAGGCAACGGCCCGGAACCTCGGCCTGGATTGGTCGATCACCGGAACTGATCGTGCAACCAAGTCCTTCCAGGTTATCGGCAATATGGGAGAAACTGCCGACAGTAGCTTGTCCATACTTGCGACCAAGACCCGGGACACCTGGGGCAAATACAACGTTGACCTGATGGCTTCACTGAAGGCCTTGGAGGACAACGGCCAGGTTGATATTAGGGCCAACCCCAGGCTGGCCACTTTGAACGGAGAGGCCGCCTCGATATTCATCGGTCGGGAGGAATACTATTCGATCGTGACCGGGCCGATCAGCTACCCTTACACCCAGCTGGAGCTGATCAAGGTCGGCATAACCCTTGATGTCACACCCTTCGTATCGGAGGATGGCGAGATAACCGTTATCATAAAGCCCGAGGTCAGCGACGTGACGGGCAAGGGCGCAACGGCCTTGCCGGTGGTGAGCAAACGGAGCGTCAGCACCCAGATCCGAGTGAAGGACGGAGAGACCATAACTGTCGGGGGACTCCGACTGAAGACGACCGTGACCAGTAAGACGGGGATTCCTTTCCTGTGCGAGATACCGCTCTTGGGTTACTTTTTCAGCCACACCACGCATGACCTCGAGACGACTGAGGTGGTGGTCTTCATTACGCCCAAGATCATGGGGGAATGATAGCGGAGGGCAGCCGCAACGGAGAAGGTCGTCCTGGATCTCAAGGGGCTGCATTGCGCCGGCTGTGCTCGTGCCGTTGAGCAGGCCGTAGGCAAGCTCAAGGGGGTCAAGTCAGCCTCGGTTGACCTCGCGAGCCGGCGGGGCATTTTCGTCTTCGACTCCAGGTCGGTCTCGGTAGAAACCGTCATCCAGGCGGTCCGGGATGCAGGCTACGACGCGATCAAGGCCGCCTGACCGTCTCCTGGCGCCCCGGCCGACCGGCCTCGCCTCAACAACCGCTTGACACCGAGTCCAATCCGATACATCGTCCGCTGGGATGCGCCGGACAGAATCATTGCATCAGGTCGTAGCCGGACTGCATCTTAACGAGCTATGGAAACCAAAGTAACGCTTGATCTTGTAGGTCTCCATTGCGCAGCCTGCGCGGCCAACGTGGAGCGGGCTGTGGGCAAACTCGCGGGAGTGGCCTCCGCCTCCGCGAATGCCGCGTCCCTCAAGGGTACATTTGCATTTGATCCCGCTCAGGTCTCCGTCGAGGACATAATCAAAGCCATACGGGAAGCCGGCTACGATGCCAATTTGCCCTCGGCCGAGGCTGGAGGCGCCAAGAGCCAGCTTGATGAGGCCCGCCAAGCCCGCAAGCGCATGATCCAGGCCTGGGTCCTGGCGGTCCCCGTGATCGCGCTCATGGCAATCGAGATGGCGCACGGCCACGGCGCTCCGCCCGGGGGCACAGCGGGCCTCGCAGCTCACGGCGGCATGGCGCCCGGAGCCCTGGGCCACGGCAGCCTGCTTGTTGACGCACTGATTGTCATCCTCTCGCTGCCGGTTCTCGGCTATGCAGGGCGCGGGGTTTACCGAAGCGCCTGGCAGAGCGCTATCCACGGCTATCCCAACATGGATGTCCTGATCGCCCTCGGAACGGCGGCCTCGCTCGCGACCGGGGTGATGAAACTTGCTGGCGTCGCCATTGATTCCTACGCGGCCGTCGCCGCTATGATCATGGGCATCCACTTGACCGGCCGCTACCTTGAGGCGCGGGCACGGGGCCGAGCATCCGACGCGGTCGAGCGCCTCTTGAAGCTGGCCGCCAAGACCGCCCGACTCTGGACGGCCGAAGGCGAGCGGGAGATCCCGATCGCCGATCTCAAGGCCGGTGATATCTTCATTGTGCGGCCTGGCGAGAAAGTGGCGACCGATGGGGTCGTTCTTGAGGGGCACACCAGCGTCGATGAGTCGATCGCCACCGGTGAGTCCATGCCGGTGGACAAGCGCCAGGGTGACGAGGTGATCGGTGCGACGGTGAACCAGACCGGCACGATCCGGGTCAGGGCCACCAAAGTCGGGGAGGCAACCTTCCTGGCCCAGGTCGCCCGGGCGGTTCAGGAATTTCAGCAGCAGAAAGTGCCCATCGAGCGGCTGGCTGACCGGATAACCGCTGTCTTCGTGCCGACAGTGCTGGTGATATCCTTGGCCACGTTTTTCGTGTGGCTCCTCTTTCCCGCGGCTCTGGTCGCGGTGCGGGATGCTCTCGCCTTTCTGCCGGTAAGCGGCGCGACAGCGCATCTCACGCTGGCGGTGTTTGCTGCGGTCGCAGTGCTGGTGATCTCTTGCCCATGCGCGCTGGGGCTCGCAACCCCGACCGCCATAATGGTGGGAAGCGGCGTCGGAGCCGAACTCGGCATACTCCTCAGGAGCGCTGAAGGCGTCGAGACTGTAAGGGGCGCCCGGGTGATCGCCCTCGACAAAACGGGGACCCTGACAGTGGGAAAACCAGCAGTGGTCGAGATCGTGCCGGCCGCGGGCTTCGACGAGCCGGAGCTTCTCCGGACCGCCGCCGCTATGGAGCAGGCCTCGGAGCACCCTCTCGCCCGAGCCGTGGTGGATGCGGCGGCGGCGCGGGTGGCCGCGACTGGCCGGCCACTGGAGAGACCGCAGGACTTCGTTGCGGAGCCCGGCCTCGGCGTCCGGGGGACGATCTCCGGGCGGAGCGTCGCAGTCGGCAAGCTGGACTTCGTGAAATCGGCTGGCGCGGAGGCGGCCGGGCCGGCAGTCGCGGCCACCGCGCGCTCGATCGAAGCCCGCGGCCACACCGTGATCGCTGTTGTCGGCGATGGCCGAATGATGGGACTGATCGGCATCGCCGACACCCTGAAGCCTGATTCGGTAGAGGCTGTCCAAGCGCTCAAGGACCTGGGCCTTAGGGTGGTGATGATCACCGGGGATAACGAGGCGACGGCTCGCGCCATTGCCTCTCAGTCTGGCATTGAAGATGTCTTCGCCAATGTGCTCCCGACCGAAAAGGCCCTCAAGGTGCGAGAAATCCGCGAGCGTTATGGCACCGTGGTAATGGTGGGCGACGGCATCAACGATGCGCCCGCGCTCACTGAAGCCGACGTCGGAATCGCGATCGGCACGGGCACCGACATCGCAATGGAATCCTCCGACATCACCCTGGTCGGCGGTAGCCTCCTCGGCATCGTGCGCGCGATCAGGCTCTCCAGGGCGATCTTTGCCAAGATCAGACAGAATCTCTTCTGGGCCTTCTTCTATAATGTGGTAGCTATCCCGCTGGCTGCCCTGGGGATCCTCCACCCTATCATCGCTGAGGCCGCCATGGCCCTGAGCTCGGTGAACGTGGTCACCAATTCGCTCAGGCTCCGGCGCGCCCGCCAGAGTCTAGGAGGAGAACATGTTCTGTCCCAAGTGCCGCGCTGAGTACCGCGAGGGCTTCACGGAGTGCGTTGATTGCCTCGTGCCCTTGGTGGACCAACTCGACGAGCCCGAACCCTCTCCGCCTGTTCCACCCCTCGAGCTCGTTACCGTTTTCAAGTCGGCGGATCCAGCTCTCACCTTGCTGGCGAAGTCTCTGCTCGACGCCGCAAGCATACCGTTTCTCACGCGAGGGGAAATGATACAGGACTTGATTGGTTGGGGCCGGTTCCCCAGCGGCATCAATCTGGCGACCGGACTGGTCGAGTTGCAAATCAACATCGAGGACCTGGAAAGGGCGAAGGCCCTGCTCCGGGATCTCGTCGACGACGAATAGACGGACTCGGGCGCTGTCCTCCGAGGAGGAGGCTCGCCTAGCGCGCCACGATCACCTTCTTCACAGCCTCTTCGCCGCCAGCCTGGAGCTTGCACCAATAGACACCGGGTGAGACCACGACTCCGTCGAGATCTCGGCCATCCCACTGGAAGGCCTGCCGCCCCGCGGCCAGCTTCCCACTGAAGACTCGTGCGACCAGCTTGCCAGCTACGTCGTAGATGCCGACATTGGCCTGGCACCCGACGCCAAGGTCGAACCCCACGGTCGCCGAGCAGGCGGTCGGATTAGGATAAGTGGTGAGCACTGGCACGCAGCCTTGAGAGCTGCCAATTGGCGCCTCGCGACTCACCCCCGCCATCGCCCCGGTCTTCACAACTAGAACATCCTGCGAGCCCGAGCCCGAGAGCCCGGTGTAGCCGCCTATGATGTAGTCTCCACTAAAGATCTGCGCGACACTAAGGGCCACATCCTCGGTCGGGGTGCCGTACCTAGTTTGCCAGTCCACGGCACCGGTCCCCGTAAGCTTGACCACGTAGAAGTCCCGGCTGGCCAGGGACCCGGCATCATACTGACCGGCAAAGACGTATTCCCCGTCGCTGGTGCGGTCCACCGAGAAGAATCTTGTGACGACCGCATCGGTCATAGTCCTGGTCCAGAGGGTGTCACCGGTGGAGTTGGTACGCAGGGCCCAGGCGTTGTGCGTGCCTGTCTCAACAACCGCCCTCTCCCCCGCCAAGATTAGCCCGCCGTCGGACAGCGCCTTGATGGAATAGGCAATGTCGGTGCCGGAACCCCCGTAGGTCTTCGACCACAGGCTATCAAGTTGCGCTGATATCTTGAGGATCAGCACATCGTAGGACTGAGATCCCTGCACGTGGCCGCACAGCACATAGCCCCCTCCCCTCACCGCGCAGATCGAATAGCCCTTGTCGTTGATCGTGAAGTCGTATCGCCGCGTGTAGAGAGTATCCCCAACCGAGTTGGTCCGCACCACGTAGACATCCGAGTTGACCGGGACCACACTCTGGGTGTAACCCACCAGAATGAAGCCCGCGTCATTGCCCACCAGCTGAACATCGAAGGCTTCGTCGTAACCCATCGCCGAGTACATCCGCTCCCACTGCTTCGTGCCCAGGGAGTCGAGCTTGATCAAGTAGAGGTCCTTGTTGTTGGGGTCGGCCGGGTAGCCATAGGAGCCGGCAACTACAAAGCCCCCGTCCGCGGTCTGCCTTACGCCGTAGCCCACGTCGTCTCCGAACCCGCCGTAGTTCCTGCTCCACTTGACGTTGCCGTTGGGATCGAGCCGCACGACATAGACGTCGGTATTCTTTACGCCGCCGGGTGAAGTGACCGTAGTGAAACCGGTCAGAGCGTAGCCGTGATCCGATGTCTCAATTATGCACCGGCACTGCTGTTGGGCACTGTCCCCATAGGCCCTCATCCACAAACTGTCGGGGGCCGCCGCGTAGCCCAGACCAGCCGCCACGGCAAGCACGCCTACCCCGACACCTACGATGCGAAGCAGCCCGACTGCGGTCTTCACTGGAGCCTCCTTGGGCAATTAGCCCTCACTCTTCCTGCTTCCCTGTTTGACACGGACGCCGAATGCCCATTCACCTTCACTTGTGCGCTTCCGTTCGCAGCCCTGCAGTTTGCTTGGTGCCCTGCATTATATCACAATGCTGCCAGTACTGGAAGCCCAATAGCACCACCAAGTGTCTTGACTTGTTAGCCGAGCATGGGTAAAGCATGATGTCGAGACCATAGAGGGGGAGCCTATGCACGGGATAGCAGCAAAATTGGGCATGGTGGTTCTGGCGGCGTGCGTTCTCGTTGCCGGCAGCCGAGCAATGGCAGCCGACCCATTGAACCAGGAGTTCAACCTGGGCGGCGCGCGGACCGCGGAGCCGCAGCGTTACACGATGGAAACGCGGATCTCCACCTACAGCCCGGACGGGAAGCGCGTGGGCACCGATGTTCTCAGGCTCACGGTGGAGTGCGTTCCCGGTGCAAACCCCGCAGCGACGACCGCGAGCCCCCGCGGCTCTCAGGCCTTACAATGCACCTGCCTGCGCTTCACTCTCCAGCAGAACGATGGACCCGAGCGAGCGATCCCGGCGCTCATGGGCTGGACTTACACGCTCGCTGAATCGGGATACGACGAGCGCCGACAGGTATTTGGCATAGACCACGCCAAGTTCGAGGGCCTCACCGACAGCACGGGGGCGATGCTCCCATCCGATAGGGCCTACTTTGTGTACAACGCCTTCGTTGATTTCCACTCAATCTGCGACGCTTTTGCCCAGCCGGTCTACGGAGGCAACGGGGTCCAGAGCCTCAAGCGGATCGGTCAGCGCATCGTGCACGCTGCGGCCTTCTCAAAGCCGCCGGTCAATCTGGGCTCCAACATTGCCGAGGGTTCCTACTTCCAGAACGGCGAGATCACCCTGGAGCTCAAGGGGCTGAGCCTTGCCAATGGCCGTCCCTGCGCTCTGGTCGGCTATGACTCGGGCGAGAGTGCTTTCCTGATGATTATCAAGCCCACGCCGGAAATGGAAATCCGCGCCACCGGAAGGTCTCACTACTGGGGTGACATCTACAAGAATCTTGCCACCAACTGGGTCGAGAAAGCCGACCTGACGGAGGCAGTCACCAGCGAAACCACGCTCCCCAAGCCTCCCAACAAGCTGGACACTTACGTGGAGCGGCACCTTGCGATTCGGAACGTGACCGGTGGGAAATGACGCCGGCAGACTGCGGCTCCCGAGGGTCATCGGGGGAAGCTCAATGAAGGAGCCCGAGCCCCAGCACCAAAAAGAACCAGCGCCGGTGGTAGTCCGAACGCTTGAAGGCTATCGCTGGTCCAAGATTTTGGCCGCCAGCCAGAGCGAAGGCTATCGGATGGTCAGCCGAATGCTCACCGACTTCGACGCCGGGACCAATCGTTTCGACGCGCCGGGCGAGATCCTGCTTGCGCACCTGGCGGATGATGGCGTTGTTGCGATGTGCGGCCTCAACCGTGAGGCGGAGACCAAGTTCGGCCGTGCCGGGCGAGTACGGAGGCTCTACGTCATGCCCTCCCACCGCGGCAAGGGCCTGGCGCGCTCGCTCATTGAGGCTATCGGGGCCTTTGCCGCCCGCCACTACGACGCGCTCGCCGTCAATGCCGGCTCGCCAGGTGCCCGCGCCTTCTTCGAGCACATGGAATTCCGACCCATATCCCACCCCAACATCACCCACTGCAAGCGACTGGAGGCACCCGGCCGCGGGTTTTAGCTTGCGAGAGGCGCCGCGGGATATATAATTCCTTAAAGCCCATAGTAACGATAGGCGACGCTCCCAACCATCCAAGTTCCGGAGGAGGCTAGGACTATGTTTTCAGACAAGGCCAAGCAGGGTTTCAAGACCACACTGCAGGAGATCAAGCAAGCGGGGCTTTTCAAGGACGAGCGCGTGATCTTGACGCCGCAGGGCTCGGACATCAAGGTCAAGGAGGGCGAGGTCATCAACTTCTGCGCCAACAACTACCTTGGCCTTTCCAACCACCCCAAGCTGGTGGCCGCTGCCAAGGAAGGCCTGGAGAAATACGGCTACGGCATGTCGTCGGTGCGCTTTATCTGCGGCACTCAGGACATTCACAAGACCCTGGAGCGTGAGATATCAAGCTTTCTGGGAACCGATGACACGATCCTCTACTCCTCGTGCTTCGATGCCAACGGCGGCCTCTTCGAAACACTCCTGGATGCCGAGTGCGCCATCATCTCCGATGCTTTGAATCACGCAAGTGTGATCGACGGCATCCGGCTGTGCAAGGCGGAGCGCAAAGTTTACCAGCACGGCGACATGGCCGATCTCGAGGAGCGCCTCAAAGAGACGCAGAATGCCAAGCTCAGGATGGTTGCCACCGATGGCGGCTTCTCGATGGACGGCGACCTGGCCAAGCTGGACAAGATTTGCGACCTGGCCGACAAGTACGATGCTATGGTGATGGTGGATGACTCCCATTGCACGGGCTTCATAGGCAAGACCGGCCGCGGCACCGCCGAGCATTATGGCGTTCAGGCCCGGGTGGATGTGATCACGAGCACCATGGGCAAGGCAATGGGTGGCGCCTCGGGAGGTTTCACGAGCGGCCGGCAGGCTTTGATCGACATGCTGAGGCAGCGCTCCCGGCCCTACCTGTTCTCCAACACGCTTGCCCCCTCGATCGCGTACACCGCCGTGGCCGCTTTCCGGATGCTCAAGCAGACCACCCAGCTAAGGGACACGCTCGAGAAGAACACCAAGTACTTCCGGGCCGAGATGACGGCCAAGGGCTTCGACATCAGGCCGGGTTTCCATCCGATCATCCCGATAATGCTGGGCGATGCCAAGCTGGCCCACGACATGGCTCGTGACCTGCTGGCTGAAGGCATCTACGTGATCGGTTTCAGCTACCCGGTCGTTCCCAAGGGTCAGGCGCGGATCCGCGTGCAGATTT
The DNA here is from genome assembly GCA_035542695.1 of bacterium. GTDB lineage: Bacteria > Arandabacterota > Arandabacteria > Arandabacterales > Arandabacteraceae > DATKKY01. The sequence continues at coordinate 14,192 of DATKKY010000159.1, forward strand.
CAGCAGCCCACACCAAGGAGCAGCTGGACAAGGCAATCGCGGCATTTGCCAAGATCGGAAAGAAGTACAACGTCATAAAGTAGTGGGCAGGGACTGGCAATGAGGCCTTTCAAGAACGAGCCTTTCACTGATTTCTCTCAGGCCGCTAATCGCCGCGCGATGGAACAGGCGATACGGAAGGTCGAGCGGCAGCTCGGCCGGGAGTACCCGATCGCGGTGGGTGGCCGCGAGATCCGCCTACCCGAGAAGTTTGAATCGGTCTCGCCCCTGGACCCGTCGCGGGTGGTAGGCATCTTTCAGCAGGCCGATGCAGCTCAGGCGCGCCAGGCCGTGGAAGTCGCCGCCGGGGCCTTTCGGGACTGGCGCTTCCTTGCGCCCGAAAAGCGGGCTCGCTGCCTCTTCAAGATCGCCAACATCCTCCGCCGGCGGAAGTTCGAGCTGGCTGCCTGGATGGTCTTCGAGGTCGGCAAATCCTGGCCCGAGGCTGATGGTGATGTCGCTCAGGCCATCGACTTCTGCAACTTCTACGGTCGGGAGGCGATCCGCTATGGCGCGCCCCAGCCGATCGGGCAGGCCCCGGGCGAGAAGGACGAATTCATCTACATTCCGCTCGGCGTAGGCGCCGTAATCCCTCCGTGGAACTTCCCGCTGGCTATCTTGACGGGCATGACCGCGGCATCGCTGGCTGCGGGCAATACCGTCGTCCTCAAGCCGTCCAGCGATTCGCCCGCGATTGGCTATTACCTCTTTGAGATCGCTCGGGAGGCAGGCCTGCCGGCCGGGGTACTCAATTTCGTCACCGGCTCAGGCGCCGTTGCCGGCGAAGCCCTGGTGGAGCATCCGAGGACGCGGTTTGTCGCCTTCACCGGTTCTAAGGATGTGGGCATCAGGATCAGCGAGGCAGCTGGGCGGTTGGCTCCTGGGCAAGTCTGGATCAAGCGCGTGATCCTTGAGATGGGCGGCAAAGACGCGATCGTTGTGGCGAGCGATGCTGATCTCGACGACGCGGTGGCCGGGGTGGTGGTATCCGCCTTCGGCTATCAGGGTCAGAAGTGTTCAGCCTGCTCGCGGGCGATCGTGGTCGCAGACGTTTACGATGAGTTCCTGGCGCGCCTCCTCGCCAGGGTTGAGGCCATCAAGGTGGGGCCGCCTACGGTGCAAGAGAACTTCATGGGCCCGGTCGTCAACGAGGCAGCTCTCAATCGCATCCTGAGATACATTGAGATCGGCAAGGGCGAAGGGCGGCTCTTGACCGGCGGCAATCAACTGCCGCGCAAAGGCTTCTACATAGAGCCGACCGTGATAGCTGACGTCGCACCCAACGCCGTTATTGCGCAGGAAGAGATCTTTGGGCCTGTGCTCGCGGTGATCAAGGCGCGCGATTACTACCATGCTCTTGAGATCGCCAACAGCACCGTCTACGGCTTGACGGGGTCGGTTTATACCCGTGACCGCGAGAAGATCAACCTGGCCAAGGAGATCTTCCACGTCGGCAACCTGTGCATCAACCGGAGGTGCACCGGGATTCTGGTGGATGCCAACCCGCTGGGCGGTTTCAACCTTTCGGGTACCGATTCCAAATCCGGCGGAAGGGATTACTTACTGCACTTCCTTCAGGCCAAGTCCATTGCGGAAAAACTGCAGGCTGGGAACTACCCTGCCGGGAAACGCCGGGCCAGCAAGAGTCCGACCCGGAAAGCTCGGACAAGCCGAATCCGGCGACCGAGGCCCCGGCGGAAGAGGGCCGTAGCGCGGAGGTAAGCCGTGAAATCCAGCATCTGGATACTGATCGTTGTGATCGCTGCCGGAGTCGTGGTCGGCATTGTGTTCAAGGATCGCTTGAAGCCACCCGAGCCGGGCGACCAGCAGGCCCAACTCAAGGAGATCGGCGATATCACTGACTCCGAGGCCAAGCTCGAGAAGCTGCAGCATTTCATCGCCGATTACCCCAAGAGCGAGCTTAAGCCGCGGGCCTACTCGTCAATCGCCAAGGAGATGCTGGAGGCACTCAAAGACACTACTCGTTTCGTCGGCTTCGCGCGGCAGACTATCGAAAAGGAGACCGACCCCGAGAGCAAGGCGATAATGTACTACCGGTTATATGACATCAAGGCCGAGGCCAAGCCGGAAGAAGCTGCGCTGGTCGGCAGCGAACTCCTCAAGGTGCCGATCGACGTGGGGTGGCTTTACAACTACATTGGCTATGACCTGGCGGACCGGGGTCGCGATCTAGATCTGGCCCTTTCCCTCTGCCAGAAGTCGGTGGAGCTGGCCAAGACTCGGGATGACAGCGCCTCGTTCCTCGACGCCCGCGGTTTCGTCTATTACAAGAAGGGGATGTACCAAGAGGCAGTCGCCGACCTGGAGAAGGCGGTCGGGCTTTACAGCGAACCTTCGGAGGATGGGCTCCGACACCTGGCCATGGCCTACACCAAGGCTGGGGACGCGGCCAAAGCTTTCGCTACTTACCGGAAGATCCTCGTGATCGGCGAGTATGATTACGCCCGCGGCACCGTCGACTCGATGATGACCGTCGAGCGGTATTCTCCCAAGAAGAAGCAGCAATTTGAAGAAGGCCTGTGGCAGGACCGCGCAGTAGGTGCCGCGTCTGCCGTGGCTTTTTCCATGCCGAACCTGGCAGGGCAAGCCGTGGCCTTCGAGCCGGCCGGAGGCAAGGTTGTTCTGCTCAACTTCATGAGCCCGACCTGAGGGCCTTGCCGTGCGGAGTTGCCGCACCTGGATGAGCTCTATACGAAGTATGCAGCCAAGGGTGTCGAGATACTGGCAATTGATGTCAGCGGCAGGAAGGACCTGACGCAGAAGGTCACAGCTGATGCGGGCTACAAGGCTCCGGTGTTGATCGATGACAAGGGCTTCTCGCGCGACCAATACAAGATCAGGGCCACACCGACTACCTGCATAGTCGATCCATCCGGCAAGGTGATCTTCCGGCATCTGGGCTATGGCCCTGGCATGGAGAAGACCTTCGAGCGGGAGATAGAACTGCTCCTGGCCAAGAAACCGGCGTGACCGGCCCCGAGAGCCTGAGAGGCCTCGTCGTTACTGCTTGAAAACTGTCGCTACTTCTGCTAAGATGGTGCCATACGCGGGGAGAAGTAGTGATGCTCGACAGGCAGTCGAAGTGCGTCCGCCGGGCCCCGTTTATCCTTATCTGGTCTTTTCCAGTAGTGCTCACCTACCTTGTGTTGCTTGCCTGTCCCCTCGCGGCGCCTACTCAGCCGGCTGGGCCGAATCCCCAGAGCACCGGGCTGATGGAGCAGATGGATTACAAGCAGCGCCTGGACCGCGAAAGGGCTGAAGCCCAGAGCCGGGGGACTAACCCCGCGCCACCTGAGGAGAACGCGTCGGTGGGCCTGGATTTCGTGGTGCTTGTTGTACTGGCCTGCTCGGCGGCAGGAGTCTTGGTGATATCAAGGTTGCGGCGCAGCCCGAGGCGCCGGAGAAGATACCCGCGCTATTACCCGCCGGCCTCCCGGCCGAACTAGGCCTCGTGCTTGAGCAGGCTCGAGGGGCAGTACTTCTCAATCACGCAGATGTGACAAAGCGGACGAGGTGCCTTGCAAACTTCGCGGCCGTGGAGTGTCACGGTGAAGGAGAACTTGCCCCAGTCTCGCTTCGTAATGATGTCCATCAGCTCGAACTCAATCTTGACGGGATCCTTCTGGGTCGTGAAGCCCAGCCGCGTTGCGATCCTGATCATGTGAGTGTCGACAATGATGCCGGGACGCCCGAACACTGCGGCCAAGACCACGTTGGCTGTCTTCCGGCCGACTCCTCTGAGCTTCACCAGCTCCTCCATCGAGTCGGGTACTACTCCGCCATGGTTCTCGACAAGGTCCTTGGATAGCTCAATGATGCTCTTGGCCTTATTCCGGAAGAAACCCGTCGGTCTGATTTCGCGCTCGAGCGTCGCCCTGCGGGCGGCCGCAAAATCCCCAGGGCTCCGGTACTTCTTGAAGAGGCTCTCGGTCACTTCGTTGACCTTCTTGTCGGTGCATTGAGCAGCCAGCACAGTGGCGACCAGGAGCTCGTGAGCAGTCGAGTAGCGAAGCGCTGTCGTTGCCCGGGGATACCTGGCCTTGAGCAGCGTCACTATGTGCTTGGCCCGCTCCCTAAGTTCTTCAGCCGACTCGCGGCGTGACTTCGCCATTGCGTGCCCTCCCGCCTCAAAAGACTTCCGTGACCATCTCACTCAAGTGTGAGTTGTTGTTCCAGCTTACCAGGGTGAAGCCCGACTGGTCATAATCAAAGACGCTGTAGGCTGCGTTATCGATGTAGAACTTCCAGAAGTAAGGCGGCGGCACTCGAAGGAAGGCCGCGGCCAGACCCTTCATGACCGACCTGTGGGTGACTATGCCGATGGTCGCGCCGAAAAGGGCGCTGTCCCCTCGCACCAGCTCCAGGACGCGCGCATAGGCTCGCCGCTTCACCTCTTCCACGGTCTCGCCGCCTGGCAGCAGCAGCCGCTCGGGCGCCGTCTCCCACTGGCGCCAAAGCTCGGGATAGTCACGCATCACGTCCGTCTTGGGCAGTCCCTGCCACTTGCCCAACGAGATGTTGTTGAAAGCCTCGTCAACGACGTGCTTAATACCTAGTGCACGCCCGATTATCTCCGCAGTCTCGCGCGCCCTCCGGAGCGGCCCGCTGTAAAGAATCTCAAGGCCTTGGGCTTCGAGCGCCTGGGCGATCTCTCCGGCCTGCTTGCGTCCGCGCTCATTGAGATCGACTTCGAAACGCCCTCGGAAGATTCCCATCCGGTTGAATTCGGTCTCACCATGCCGAATTAGGTAGATGCGCCGTTTGTCTTGAGCCATGCGATCCTGCTCCTGATACCTGCTACACAGCCTCGCCTATGCTCAGCCGGTGGGCAGCCCTCAGCGGCTCCGGAATGCGGTACTTGGGAGCACAGGCCAAGACGATTTCGATCGCCTTCCTGAGGTCGATACGGTTGCCGACCGACACGTACACCGGCCGAACCCTGCCGCGGGTCCGCAGGGCCGTTCCTATCACTTTGCCCGAAGCGTCACGCAGGTAGGCTTTGCTCCCCTTGCGTTGGCCGAGTTTGCCGAATTCGCCGCAGAGGCGCGATTTGGCACACCCCACGACCGGCACGTCCACAAGGATGCCGACATGGGTAGCAAGCCCCATCCCGCGGGGGTGGGCAAGCCCCTGGGCATCGCACATGAGCACATCCACCTGGGTCTTCAGGGTCTCCAGGACCGCCAGCAGACCCGGAGCCTCCCGGAAGGCCAGCAGGCCCGGCACGTACGGGAAAGTGCACCGTGTCGTCGTGGCGTGCGTCTCTATGATCTCAAGGCCGGGGTAGGTCATGACGGCGACGGCCGCCAGCACCGTAGATCTGTCAGGAAAGGCGACGTCAGCGCCCGCAACAATGCGCACGGGTCTGCCGTCCCACACTGGCCTGACTCGCCGGGCAAGCCGGCCCTGAATGACGATGGCCTCACGAGGCGTCACATCCCAGGAGTGGAGCGTGCGGCATTTCACGGCTTATCCCCTATCAGCCCTTCCTTCCGCCCTGTTTCTCGAGGAAGGCTTTCTCCCGATCGGTCAGAGATCCAATCCCTTCGCGGCTTATCTTGTCGAGGATGCGGTCGATTTCGCCGCGCATCTGATCGCGCCGCTCTTCTTGCCTGAGCTCTGCCCTCTCGGCCAATCTCGCTTGGGTCCTCAGAACTCGCTTCTTGAGAGGATAAACCAGACGGTCGTACTTGAGATAGACATAGCCCACCAGGAGACCGCCGAGGTGGGCAAACCTGGCAATGCCTGCATTGGGCAGGAGCAGCAGAGCGACAAGCTCCAGAGCTCCCACTAGGATAGCGAAGTGCTTGGCTTTGATCCTTATGAAGAAGTAGAGCAAGAGCTCGCGTTCCGGGAAAGCCAGCGCGAAGGCAATGATGATCCCGAAGATCGCGCCCGAGGCTCCGATGGTCGGGATCGAAGAGTGGGGCTGGACCAGGACGTTGACCAGGCCGGCCCCGCAACCGGTGATCAGATAGAACTTGAGGAACTCCGCACTCCCCCAATACCGTTCGAGCTCCGAGCCCATCATCCACAGGAACAGCATGTTGAAGAAGATGTGAAGCACGTTGGCATGAAGGAACATGTAGGTCACGAGCTGCCAGAGATAAGCGCGTCCGAAGAAGAGCGTCGGCACTAGCCCGAAGACGCGGAGATATCTGTCTAGAAACACGCGCTGGAGGATGAAGATGACGACGTTGAGGATGATGATCCAGAGCACAGCCCGGGTGGTCGACGGTGCCACCGAGGATGTGTAGGTACGGTAGCCTCTCTCCAAGTTCATCCCTCTCGCCCGCTCCAATCGCGCCAGACGCCAGAACCCTGCCCGAATTACTGTATTTAAAGGCAAGCTCCGGTGTCAAGCCCGTTCGGGCTCCCGGCGGTCATGACTTCCAGCGCTGAAGCCGATCGCGCACTTGAAACGCGTGCCAGCATGGAATATCATGCCCCAGGAGGCAGGATGAGATCGATCGAGATTACCATAACCAGCCTTTCGACGACGATGCTGGCTGCGAGCATAGACTACCACCTCGACGCTTCCCCTATAGTCAAGCGGTGGCAAGTTGACCGGGCAATCGTCGATGGCATCTGGCATGCGGTGCGCGCCGCGGTTCGGGAGGCTCTGCGCGAACCCCCCAGCCCACCTGATTCCCCGCGCGCACGCGAGGTGGCCGAATCGCTCCGCTCGTTCGGGCTTGCTCTCTTCCAGGAGATCTTCATGGACGAGTGCGACCGCATCCGGGATCTTGCCGCCAGCGCCGTCACCTCATCAGGCGAGCGACCTTTCGTGATCTTCAAGATCGATAAGGGGCTCGCCTACTTGCCCCTTGAGCTGATGCATGATGGCCGAGCCTTTCTCTGCCACAGTCTTCCGGTAGGGAGAGTGCTCTACGCCGAGGAAGCGGAGGTGCGATCCGTACTCCGCGACCAGGGTCCACGCAGCGTAGTAATCGTGGGCGATCCTTCCGAAGATGCCGCTATCCGGGGCGACATCGAGCGCGAGATCGATGCCGTCCGCAGCATCTTCCGGGGCAGTAGCGATTTCGCGCTCAAGATCGCCATAGGGCGGGAGGCCGGTGACGAGCGTATCCTCGCCGATCTTCCGGGCGCAACCATCTTTCACCTGACGGGCCACGGAGTCGCGTCCGACCACGAACGCACTTCAGGCGTCAAGTTGGCCAACGGCAGAATCTTGAGCGGCCCCTCGCTCAAGGGGCTGCAGAACGCGCCGGCATTCGCCTTTCTCAACATCTGCACACCCGCGTCGGAAGAAACCTGGAAAGGCTCCCTGGGCCTGATCGAGACCTTGCTGAGAAGAGGCACCCTGGCATGCATTGCATCTCTGTGGGAGCTTAGAAGTCAGTCCGCGGTTTTTGTCGCCAAGCGATTCTACGCCCACTTGGTGGCCGGCGTGACCCTGGGGGAAGCTCTCAGGCGATCGCGGCTTGAGGCCGCCGAGAAACTGGGATTTCACGATCCGACCTGGGCAGCCTATGCGCTCTACGGCGATCCGAGGTGGGCTCTGGTCGCGACGCCGGAGGCACTGCCTTCTCCAGAGCGCAGGTCCAAATCGAAGACTCTGAAGTACTTGGTGCTGGCAGGGACAGTTGCAGCTCTCGCCGCCCTGATCCTCATTCCCATGGCAGTGATGAAAGAGGGCGGAGAGAGGACGTCCCCGGCCCAGACCGCAGTGAGCGACACTGAGACCGTCGAGTCTCCGCCGCAAGCGACCCAGCCTCCGGAGCCGGTGAAGGTAGGCTACCTGGTAGTGGAGTCGAAGCCCAAGGACGCTCAGGTGCTCCTGGACGGCGAGGAGCTAGGCACAACTCCCAACACTTTCGAGGTTCCGGTCGGCCAGCACGACGTGGTGATAGCCAAAGCCGGCTACAAGCAATGGGAGGCGTCAGTCGAGATCAAGCAGTCGCCTCGGGCCAACGTCAAGGTGACGCTCGAAAGGCTGAGGCAATGAACCGGGCAGACTGGATGAATCGCCGGCACGCCCTGTTCCATGTGGGAGTCGGTCTGCTTGTTCTTGTAACTTGCTGGGCCTGCCTCGCCCTCGGGCTGGCAGCGCGGGCAACGGCTGAGGGCGAACCCCCGGGGACACCCGGCGGCACTGAGGGCGGCCCGGAGCAACCGGGCGCGATCGTGGTTACCGATCTCTTGAGCCAGCCGCACACGCTCCAGGAAATTGTGGCAGGCTCGCCAACCCTGCTTTTCATCTGCGACCCGGCAGTCACGCGGTGCCGCGAGGGCGCCGTTTACTTTGATACCCAGGCTTTGCGGATAACCGCAAGCCGGATCAAGCCAGCTTGCATCTTCCTCGCGAGCGCCGATGCCGCTCGTGATGCGGCGGCCCGGATGGGCCTCAATGTGCCAGTCTATGTGGACTCGGGCCGCGTTGTCCCGACAGCCCTTCTGGGGCAAGAGATACTTCCCGCCATGGTACTCCTGGACAGTCAGTGCCGAGTGAGCAGAGTCGCTCTGGGAGGCGGCGAGTCGCTCGATAGCAATCTCACCCACCTGCTCAAACCAGGCCAGTCCCACTGGCGTCTCCTCTACGTCTTGATTCCGCTCGCCATATTCGCCATTATCAGGTTTGTGGTCGAATAGGAGCCGGTTCGAGTGACCGATGATTTGAGCGAGCCCGACCTCATCGCCCGCCTTGTGGCCGGGGATAGCAGGAGTTGGAAAGCCTTCCTGGATTCCCATGGCCCGCTGATCTATGGAGCCATCACCGCGCTGCTCGGCAAGTTCTCCATCCAGGAACCCGCAGTTGCGGAAGATATCTTCGCCGCGGTGATCGAGCGCCTGCTCGCCGACCACTCGGCCGCGCTCAGGAGCTTCAGGTCCAACTCCAAGTTCACGACTTACCTCGTCAGCATCGCCCGAAACCGGACCTACGATCATCTGCGCTCGCTCAAGCGCCGCCCGACCGTGTCGCTCAGTGATCCGATCGGCGGCTCGGAAGAAGGAGACACGGACACCCTGGAGAAGATCCTGCGGAACCAGCTGGATCTCGGCCATGAGCTCGAAGTCCGGCTTTCGCTGGAGGAGGTGCTCGAGCATCTTTCCGACCAGGACAGGCTGATAGTGAAGCTGCACTATTTGGAGGGCCTTAAGGACAGAGAAATAGGCGAACTCGTCGGCATCTCAGCGGATGCAGTGTCGGCCAGAAAGCTGCGGGCTTTGAGTCGGCTCAAGGAGCTGGTCGGAAAACGCCGCTCCTGAACGTCTGATGTGACGACAGTGGAATGAAGTCAGCCTGGCTCGCCCGCGGAAGGCCGAGGCAGCCGGATAGCCCGGAAGGCGTGAAGTTCTAACTGAAGGGCTACCGGCGACGAGGTCCTACAGAGCAGACAAGGCGAAGCGCAGAGCCGGCGTTTGGAGGTAGGGCGTTCAGTAAGTCAAGAGAATCTTCACGCCCCGAAGTGCGTGCGGCGTACAAATATCTTGCGCAAGTTGGCGCAAGTGGCTAATGCTGAAGGTACAGTCGCATGTGTGATCAATTGGGAGCTTGTGCCAGGATCGAAGAGCGATGAAAGATCGAAACTCTAAAGAGAAATGCCTCACCGAGGATGAGGTTGCGTCCTACGTTGACGGCGTAGTCAAACCCGATCTCAAGAAGCGCATCGAGGACCATCTCGTTCGCTGCAGCCTCTGCCTTCACAATGTCGCCGAGATGAAGCAGCTGGTCGGCACCGACACCCAGCACGCTAGCAGCTTGCCTGCCGAAGCTCTTGCTCGAGCCGAGGCCATCATCGCACAGCATACCGAGCTGTCGCCTGAGCTGGACATCACGCTGGCCATCAAGGGGGGAATCTGCAAGCTCCTGGAGACCACAGGTGACCTGCTTCGACCCGCCAGACTCGCGCCGGTCGAATTGCGCGGCGAGAAGACCAACGGGGCAACCCTCAAGATCGCCAAGTCGCTGTCGGGCTACCTGGTGACCCTGGAGTTGGTGCCGGAGAGGCAGATGGTCCACCCCAAGCTCACGATTGTTGAGGAGACGTCTTCGGGACGGCCGGACGGCATCAAGGCCAAGCTTTACTCGCCGGGAGCGGCGGAGACCAAGTACTCGCGCCAGGGACGGATCAGTTTCTCTGCGCTCGAGCCCGGCGTCTACGGCATAGACATCGAAGAAATAGGCAGAATCAGATTGGACATCCAGTAGGTAACGTCAGGCAGGAATCACCCGGCACACCGCCGCTTAGCCCAGATCTGAAATCACCTTGAGCGCTTCCAGAATATCGCGGCGCGTGATTATGCCAATGACCCTGTCGCCGTCCACCACCGGCAGCCTGCCGCACCGATCCCTTATGACCCGAGCCAGAACCGCTGACACGTCGTCCTTGGGAGTCACGCTCAGGGTCTCAAGATCGCGCTGCATCACGTCGCTGACCAGGGTGCTCCCCCATTTGTCACGCGCCACCTTTTTGACTTCATTCAGCGTTACCAGTCCCCTCAGCCGGCCATCCTCGGCAACCGGAAAGCAATCGTAGTGGTACTTGAAGAAGTAGTCGTCAACCAGATCGGTGATGGTCATGTTCCCGGGAACCGTGACTACGTCGGTCTTCATCACCTCTTCCACCTTGATACCCTTGAGCGCGCCCTCGGTCACAACCTGGAAGTAGCTCGCTTCCGCGGCCTGCCTCAGGAAGAAACCGATCATCACCATCCACAACCCGTAGACGAACTGGCCTCGGAAGACCGAGAGGAATCCGAGGGCGATGAAGCCGATGCCCACTATGCTGCCGACCCTGGTCGCGACGTAGGTCGAGCGCCTCAAGTCTCCGGTAGCCTTCCAAATGCCAGCTCTCAAGAGGCGTCCGCCGTCCAGCGGGAAGCCGGGAATCAGATTGAATGCGCCCAGAATGCCGTTGACGTATGCCAGATACTTGAGCACAGGGACAGCAGCTGTGAGCACGTGCCCACGGGACCCAAGCACGTAGCAGGCCCCAAAGATGGCCATCAATACGAAACTCACCCCCGGACCGGCAGCAGCGATCTTGATTTCGGTCACGGGATCGGCCGACTCCTTGGCGAGCTGCGACACACCGCCAAAGAGGAAAAGCGTTATCCGGCGAATCGGAACGCCGTGGGTCTTGGCGACATAGGAGTGACCCAGCTCGTGAAGCACCACGGAGGTGAAAAGCAGGAGAGCCGCCACGATACCCATTATCCAGTGGGACGTAACTGAATAGCCGGGATAGTTGGTCGGGAAGTACAGAGAGACAAGGCTCCAGGCAACCAGAGCAAACACAATGAACCAGGTGATGTTGAGCTCGATAGGAATGCCGAAGGCCCTGAAAAGCCTGATGTTTGTCCTGAACATAAGAACCTCCTCGTGCGTCAAGCCCCGGAGGGCCGCGGATCGCCTGCCGCGCCGGGCCACCTCTGGCCCGCCCCACCCCTGAGCCTACCAGATGCCCGGAGCAACCACAAGCGATCCCGCCTTGGGACAGCGCGCCGGATGCTTGACTACCCTGCCACCGGTATCATAGGCTTCTCCAGGAGGCGCCGCACTTGGAAAACATCGACGTAGCCCGAATCTTCGACGAAATCGCAGACGTCCTCGAGCTCAAGAACGAGAACCCCTTCAGGATCAGATCCTACCGTCGGGGCGCCAGGGTAGTGCGCGATTTGGCTGAAGACATCAAGACCCTGGCTGCAGAGGGCAAACTGGAGACAGTCGCAGGAATCGGCCAGAGCCTTGCCGAGAAGATCGATGAGATCGTGAAGACCGGCACGTGCAAGACCTACGAAGAGATCAAGCGGGATCCCCACTACCCCCTGCTGGAGCTCTTGAGGATCCCGGGCGTGGGGCCCAAATTGGCTGTCAGGCTTCATGAGGAGCTGGCCGTCCGCACGATTGACGATCTGGAGCGGGCGGCGAAGGCCGGCAAGCTGCACGGCCTCGACCGGATGGGAGAGAAACTCGAGGAGAAGATCCTGAAGGGGATCGAGCAGCACCGCAAACACGGGGGCAGGACCAAACTGGCCGAGGCTCTGACCTACGCCGAGGCGATCATCCGGACGTTGGGAGCCGTTAAGGGGGTATCAAGAATCGAAATGGCGGGCAGTCTCCGCCGGATGCGGGAAACCATCGGTGACATCGACATTCTGGTCACCGCCCGAGCCTCTGCCGAGATAATGGATGCTTTCACATCAATGGATACGACTGCCGAAGTGCTGGCCAAGGGCGGTACCAAGTCCAGCATCGTTCTCAAGTCAGGTATCCAGGTGGACCTCAGAATCCTTCCCCGGGCCAGCTACGGGGCGGCGCTCCACTACTTCACGGGTTCCAAGGATCACAATGTCGCCATCCGGGATCGCGGCAAACGGATGGGTCTCAAGATCAGCGAGTATGGCGTCTTCAATGCCAAGACCGATAAGCTGCTGGGCGGCAAGGAAGAGGAGGACGTCTTCCGGGCCGTAGGGCTGCCGTTCATCCCTCCCGAGCTTCGAGAGAACTGGGGCGAGATCGAAGCTGCCGAGGCAGGCAAGCTCCCGCATCTGGTCGAGCTCAAAGACATCAAGGGCGACCTTCAGATGCACACCACGGCAACCGACGGCAGCAATTCAATCGAGGAAATGGCTGCCTACGGTCGAAAGCTCGGCTACAAGTACATAGCCATCACCGATCACTCCCAGGCGGTCAAGGTGGCCGGCGGCTTGAACGACCGGGAACTTGCTGCCCACGTCAAGCGGATTCGCAAGGCCAATGAGGGCGTGACCGGGATAGAGATCCTGGCCGGGGTCGAGGTGGACATCCTGCCCGATGGCAGCCTGGACTTGGCTGGCCAAACGCTCCAGCTCTGTGATGTGGTGATCGCTGCGATTCACTCCAGGTTCAATATGCCCAGAGATGAGATGACGCGGCGCGTGATCAAGGGCATCCAGAACAAGCACGTCAACATTATGGCGCACCCGACCGGCCGGCTGATCAACGAGCGCGAGCCCTACGAGATAGACGTGGAGGCC
>DATKKY010000160.1:0-6306 GCA_035542695.1 bacterium
GAGCGGCCCGGTGGTCACCTCGACACCAGGCGTCAGGCCCCGTTCGGGGTGACCGGGCGTCTTGCTGCCCCACTGGCGAAACTGCTTCAGCTCCCGCAAGGGCAAGTCGTAGCCGGTGAGGTGCAGCAGCGCGTAAAGCAAGGCCGAGCCGTGCCCAGCCGAGAGAATGAATCGGTCCCGATTGAACCATGCGGGGTTGCCCGGATTATGGCGCAGCAGCCTGTCCCAGAGAACAAAGGCCATGGGAGCGGCGCCGAGCGGCATCCCTGGATGCCCGGACTTGGCCCGCTCGACGGCGTCAACCGCGAGGAAACGCAAGGTGTTCACACAGGCCTGGTCAATCGGTCTCGCCACGTGCCCCTCCAGAACCCGATCGCGCCCAGCCGCTTGCGCCGAGCGCGGCTCGGGCGCATCAAGGTAACATATCGCGCGAGCGGTGCACAACACCCGACTTCCGAGAGGTGATTATAAGCTTGGTGCCAGGCCAGTTCAATTCGCCCGCACACGATGTGACGGGGCTTGCGCAACAGCCGTCGAGGGTGTTCCATTATGCCTTGAAGCGGAAGATGCAGCGGCGGACCTCGCCGGGCGCGCAACCTATCGCGCTGCCAGGAATCGAAACCTAGGTCGCGGAGTTGGAATCCAGTCAAGGGAGGTAAGTGATGGCAAAGGAAGGATCGGTCAAGGGGACGCGAACCGAGCAGAATCTGCTGACGGCGTTTGCGGGTGAATCGCAGGCAAGAAACCGGTACACCTACTACGCAAGCCAGGCCAAGAAAGACGGCTACGAGCAGATGTCGTTCATATTCGAGGAAACTGCCAATCAGGAAAAGGAGCACGCCAAGCGGCTCTTCAAGTTCCTCGAAGGCGGCGAGGTCGAGGTCAAGGCATCGTTTCCAGCCGGGGTCATAGGCTCAACCCTGGACAACCTAAAGGCTGCCGCCGCTGGCGAGCATTACGAGCAGACCGAGATGTATCCGGGCTTTGCGAAGATCGCCCGCGAGGAGGGCCTCGACAATATCGCTCAGGTCTTCATGAACATTGCGGTCGCTGAGAGATTCCACGAGAAGCGCTATCGCGCGCTGGCTGCGAACATCGAGAAGGGCCAGGTCTTCAAGCGCGCCGGGAAAGTCACCTGGCGTTGCCGCAACTGCGGCTATCTGCATGAAGGCCCCGAGGCGCCCGAACAGTGTCCAGCCTGCGCCCATCCGAGGGCGCATTTCGAACTCTTGGGCGAAAACTGGTGATGGCACCGGCACCGGCCGGGGAGGTATGGCTATGACTCAGAAGCTGCAGATTTACAAGTGCGAGATTTGCGGCAACATCGTCGAGGTGCTCCACGATGGGCAGGGCGAGCTGGTTTGCTGCGGCAAGCCGATGAAACTCATGGCGGAGAACACGGTCGATGCGGCCAGGGAGAAACACGTCCCGGTCATCGAGAAGGTGCCGGGCGGAATCAAGGTCAAGGTCGGCAGCGTCCCCCATCCGATGGAAGACAAGCATTACATCGAGTGGGTCCAGATAATCGCCGGCGCCCATGCCTACCGCATCTTCTTGAAGCCCGGTGGCCAGCCCGAAGGGACCTTCACTTCCGATCCGGGCACCGTCTGGGCGCGGGAATATTGCAACCTTCACGGCCTCTGGAAATCCTGAGGCTCGCGCGGCAAGCGCTAAGGTGCTGGGCTAGTGCCAGGCCGAGTCGAAGAAGCCGGCCCGCCTGACGCCGGCCCAGCCCTGAGTGCGAACCGAAGCATCGAATATCATGTAGTCAGGAAGCCCGGCGGCCGACGACAGCGCTCCAAAGTAAGTGGATAGCTTGAGCCCGGCGATTCCGATTCCCTCATGGACCATCACCAGCTTGTCGGGATTGAGGGGATTAGGATAGACGAACTCAGCCGCGAGGCCTTCCCCGCCTAGGTCGCTGTCTCCGACGAGTACGTGCCCGCCGACCAGCTTGATCGGCAGATGCCGGTTGAGGCGCCGCGTCAAGGTGTTCTCTTCCGGTCCTCCGAAGAGCACTAGGTTGTCGGCGGCCAGGGTGCTATCGGTGACTTCGCTGTCGGGCAGGATCTCGACCGAGCCGTTGCCCCGAATCCACCACTGCATCGCCTCGAGCCGCGCCTGATGCAACAGCAAGCCGGTGGTCCGAGCGTCCCCCCGGGTGCCATAGACCAGCACGAAAGGCGAGAAATAGGCCTGTTTGATGGGCCCGTAGCTGGTGGCCGACTTGGTGAGCCCCCAGGTGTGAGTTTCGCCCATGCGGAATTCACCCGCTCGCCAGGCGAACACTAGCGGGTGGGCGGCGGCGCGGGCGCCGATTGTCCAGGCTTTGCCGTCAATGCGGACCTGGAGCTGGCCGCTCCCAAGCATATCGCCGCACGGATAGATTGCGAATTCGCTCACATTCTCGGTGCGGACCTCGACAACGGCGCCCGCGCCGCCCCGCGAGCCCCTGCCAGAACCGGCGCCCGCGCCGCCGCCATCCCGGCTCAGGCTGGCGTCGATCCTCGAGTCGCGGAAAGGCTCGCGCTGCCGCATGATCTCGATCCAGTAGCATCGGCTGCTCTTCCCAAGGTCTGACGTCTTGAACACCACGTGGGACGGGCATGCATCGCGCGTGAGCCCCTGAACGTAGGCCATCAGATCGGGATCATCCTCGCACGATGTGCCCAGACTATCGATGCTCCACCAGTGGCTCTTGCCGGGAATCTCTTTGTAAACATACTTGTATCCCAAGTGATCGAGCCGGTCCACGAACATCCGAGCGTGAACCGGGGGCACGTTGTCATCGACGCCGCCCTGGAAGATGAAGATGGGCAGGTTGCGGGCATTCTCCACAAAGTTGAGGGATTGGTCTTCCCGCAGACTCATGTTTCTCGGCTCGATCTGGCCGGGCTCGGCGAAGATTGCGCTTCGCTGGAGAAACCAGGGGATGTAGAGCTCGAAGGAAGTCCAACCGGCTCCCGGCGCCATCGCGGCGAAGAGATCGGGATGCGCCAGGCCCACGTGCCACACTCCATGGCCGCCCATCGAGTGGCCCGTAAGATAGACTCTGTCGGGATCAATCGGGTACATCGCCTCGGCTTCAGCGAGCACCTCAAGGGCGTCCAGCCTTCCCCAGTCCTGCCAGTCGAAGCCATAGGGCCGCCTGTTGGTCGGGGCCACGATGAAAGCCCAGGACTTGGGCTTGTAGGCGTCGGCCTGGCCCTCGGCCCGCACTCCCGCGCCGTGCAGCGTGAGCAGGAGCGCATAGCGCTGGCCAGGATCGTAGCCCGCCGGCGGGAGCACAGCATAGTACTGGCAGGATCCGTCGATGCGCGAGATAAAAGTGCGCTTGACCGACTGCCCCAGCTGCCGCACGCGGAGCGTGAAGGTGCCCGACGCCGTCGCGCCGTCAGCCGTGAGCGCGATGGGCACGGCGAGCTGGTCACCCTCGGCTGGTGCGGTCACTTCGATCTCGATCGGAATCTTGCGCACACTCAGAGCCGCGAGATTGGTCACTACCTGCTCGGAGGCCTTAACCTCCGGCGTGCCGCCGATGGCCAGCGTAGCCTTCGGTATGCGGGCGTCGGTGGTGTTCAAGATCGCGACGCCAATCCAGAACCGGCCTTGCTCGCCGCTCATGAGGTCAGGCGTGGTGTAATCGTCGAGCACGACCAGCGGGGCCGGTGCCGGGATCAGCTCCAGCTTGAAGTTCGGCTCGGCGTAACCCGAGAGCTTGACCAGGATGCTATTCATGCCTTGCTTCAGCACCACCGGAATGCGCACGAAATTGTGGCCGTAAGGGTCGCCGGGGAAGAGCATGCCGTTGAGATAAAAGGAGCCCACCCGCTCGGCGACCACCAGCGCCCGCTCCGCCCGGGGTGTCTCGAATTGGGCCCAAGCATAGGACACGTTCAGCACCCCCGCCGCGCCGTAGATGGCGGCAAGCGTGTCCCACAGCACATTGCTGAAGTGGAGCGTGACCCACCCCGTGGAATCAGGAGTGGCCCTCTGCCACTCGACGTAACCGCCCTGCGCCAGCATGCTCGGGTAGCGCTTGGCGGCTCCGCTCCCATCTGGAGGAAGAAGGGCCTCCGGCGTGTCATCAAACCCGGTGATCCCTTCCCGCGGTCCCACTGAGAAGGGTCCGAGATATCGCCACTCGGCGATGCGCAAGGTGTCCGCGAGTGACTCTATGCTGCCACAGGGCGAGGCCAGCGAGGCGCCCCCACGGGCAGTGAACGAGCAAGTGACGGCTGCGGCCGCAACCAGGAAAACGATGCCTGCTTGGCGCATTTGCCCTCCTTGTTGAGATCGAATCCGCTAGCTATCTAGTCCAGACGCCGATAGCTGCCCCGTTCGCGGTGCATCAGACGCTGGCCGATGAATTCCCGCCGCAGGGTCGCGACGTCATCGTGAAACTCGACCAGGATCTGGTTCACCTCGCGCTCACTGTATGCGCGACCGCGTTCAAACTCCTCCACCAGCCTCCGGAGCACGATCTGGCGCTTTTTGAGTTGAGCCGGTATGCGGATCAAGCGCCCCTGCCTGAAGAAGGTCCTGAGCACTTTGGCCTTGTAGGCATCCTCCTTGACCCAGAGAGCCAAGCCTGGCTCGGGGAAGAAGGTGATCTCGGCCAGCCGCTTGGCGAAAGCGCCGCGAGCCACCGAGTAGATCTGGTAATACTGGGATTTCTCGGATTCGACCAGTCCGGCTTGGGCCAGCTTGGAGAGGTGATGAGATATGGTCGCCTGGTTGAGCCCGAGGATCGCTGCCAGCTCCTCTCCGTGGCGAGGCCTGATTCGGGCCAGGTTGAGGATCAGCAGCCGAACCGGATGGCTCAGAGCCTTGAAGACCTCAGCTCTTGCCTCGAGATTCTGAGGACCAGTCGCCCTGCTCATCCGACTCCGCCTTTCTCGCTACGTCCGTGGCCCCGAGCTACCGCCCGCGCTATACCAACGTCTCTAATTCGGTTTGATGGCCTAACAGTCTATGTGGAGCATAGCAAGTGATTCGATAGATGTCAATATAAATCTGATCTATTTAATTTTGCCGAAAGGCATGATGTAGAGCGGCTCCTCTTCCTTGGTCATGCCAATGGCCCGCTTGAGCCATAGATCAGTGAAGGCGCCGAGCGCGCAGGTGCCGATCTTCAAGGCGTAGGCCTGCAAATAGACGTTCTCGCCTGAGTGCCCTACCTCCATGCACACGTAGCGCTCTCGCCCGCGCGGTCCGTACTTGTCGGTTGTCCGGTGGAAGACCGCCGAGTACACGATCGCTCCTGCGGCTGTATCGAAGTGGGGTTGATCCAGCGAGGCTTCAACAAGCTGGTCCCACCGATCCTCGTGATACACGGTGACGAGCTCGTTGGTCTCGGATCGGTACCAGTACACGCCTCGGGCGAGCCCGGACACGTTCCTGGCCACGAGGTAGATCTCGAGCGGGTAGAGCGCTCCGGCGGAAGGAGCGGTCCTCAGGCCCCCGCGCAACTGGGCAGGTCCATTCGGGACAGGCTGAGTTATGCCGTAGGCAGCCCACAGGAGCTGCGAGACCTCAGCCAGGGAGACCGACGAGCTATCGTAAGAACGTATTGATCGGCGGTTCTTGAGAGCCTCTTCGACCGGCACATTACTGGTGAAGCTGGGTTCAGGCAGCTTTATTACTGCTCCCTCCAGCCGGACCTCGGGGAAGGATTTCTCAAGCCCGGCGGTATTCTCCCACAGTTTCTGCTTCAGAGGCTCCCAGCGGCGATCGGTACGCAGGTTCGTGAGGTCAACATCTTCATCCAGAGCCTGCTCCCAATCTCTGCCTGCGAGCCCAGCGCCCACGGCATCGTAGAGATAGCCGAAAGCCTCGTCAATCTGGCCGTCGAGCGCGGCGACGCAGGCCGCATTGTACCTGTCAACCGATCCCGGCTTGCCGATTTTGAAGGCCTGACGGTAAAGCTTGAGCGCCTCGCCATATTCCCTTGTTCGGTACTTCGCCTCGGCCTCCAGCCTGAGGCTCCGGTAGTCTTGCCCCAGAGCGCCCACGCACGTTGCAAGCACAAGCACCGTTACCACTATCGCGGTCCTCATACGACATGGCTCCTTTCGCCTAGGTCCACCTTCGCTCTCAGCAAAGCACAGCTACCTTATCCGGCTGCAACCACTATCCAACGATACACACCGCGGAAGCAGGTTTCAAGGACAGGGCTTGATGCTTTTGGGGGCCGGCGGTGATATGCTCGGCACCGGCACGCTGTCCGCGCCCGGTGGTAGAGGGTCGTAGAGGGACCATCGGCCTTGAAGCGCCGGGGCCGGATGCGGGGAACCTTTTGGGCTC
>DATKKY010000161.1:0-2621 GCA_035542695.1 bacterium
TCCCTTGATGCGCTTACATTCGTCCCTTAGTGCCACAATGTCTCTCTTGCCAATAAGGTAACTCATTGCCTGCGTCGGTTCCACTGCATATCTTCGCACTTCCTGCTCGATGAACCCCCGATCCCGGCCTGTCTCCTTCGCCATGAAGTCAACCGCCTGGTTTAGCGAGAACTCGCCGGTCTGCAGCTTCACGTCCACAACCGCGCGGGCTGCCCGGAAGATGATACCGTCCAGAGCCCTGCGGCTGCCGTCGGTCCCGAAATAACCCTGGGCTGCCATCATTTCTTCGCAGTATAGCGCCCAGCCCTCGATCGTGAAGTTGTCATCAGCGAGCCGTCTGATATACGTGCCGGCCGAGTTGGCCCGGGTCATCTGCAAGTGGTGCCCGGGATAGAGCTCGTGAACGACGATCCCTCGGTAGCTCCGCCGGTCGATCCGGGACTTGTAGTCGATTTGGGCAGCGAGGTCAAGCACCTTCGGTAGAGGCACGTAGAGCAGGCCCACCTGGTTCTTGTCAAACGGCCCCGGAGGCTCATAAGCATAGCCTGGGACCAGCACCCGAATGAAGTCCGGCGTCTCAACGGGCTTGACCACGGTATTCCGCGGCACCGTGACGATCGCCCGTCTCTCTAGGAAAGCGATGGCCGAATCGGTTTCAGCGTCGAAGTCGGCCAGGATATCGGCCTTGGTTAGAGTGCGCGCACCTGTGGTATCACGCTTGACAGCCTCCGGCCGATTCTTCTGCGCGTCCCGCTCCTTCTCGGCATCCTTGAGCACGCGTTGGGCATAGGCCACCAAATCCTCCGGCGGCTCGTCCACAAGGTGCTCCGTCTTCAAGAGCGTGCCGAAGTTATCTCTGCCAAGGGCGAAATCTGGGTCGGCCGTGGCGCTGGTGGAATCCAAGTATGCCCTGAACTTGAGGAATGCTTGGCGGGCATTGCCAGCCGCCTTGGCGAGACCCGCCTCAGCGGGATTCGATGAATCCGCCAGACTGTCGAGAAAAGGCAAGAAGGCCGTGATCCCGGCGGAAGCGACTTCGCAATGGAGTTTAATCGGTTTAGTGAGATTGGCCCGCCCGACGTTCAGCACCCTCGGCACGGCCTCCAGCCTGGCTATGAAATTGGGGTTCTCCCTAAAGTTGTCATGACGGATCATCAGGTAGTAGAGCCCATTGGTGCACTCATCGGTATAGAGGAGGGGCGATCGCCTATAGAGTTGCAGTTCTTCAAGCATGAAGACCTGCGTCTCCATGTCGGCCTTGAGAGCCTTCATGTCCACCCAAGCCTGGATGCTGAGGCTGTCCTCACTGATGCTGTTGAGGTCCAGCACCTTCCTCTTGGTGGCGATCAGGAAGCTGCGCACCTTGCGCGGGCCGTAGGTGGCCAGCGTCGAGTCCCACGTATCCACACCTTTGCTGGTGGCATAGGCTGGGTACATGGCGAACTTGGTCTGGTAGTAGTCGGTGGCCAGGGAATCGACGAACCTGGCAGCAACTGCGGGGGAAAACGCAATCTGCCCAGTCCCCTGCCCGGTGATCTGGGGCAAGGCGAGCAGCAGCGACAAGCCTACGAGCAGCCTCAATATGCTTTCTCCGCTGGAGCCTCCCTTCGAGTAACATTAGGGGGAAACCGAGGGCGTGTCAACCCATAATGCTGAAGGCCAGGTAGCGGTGGCAGGGCTACTTTGAGCCGCGAGTAGCTTTCCTCTGGAGAACGAAGTAGCACTGAGTTGCTTCCGGGTGGATCCTTCCCAGACTCAGCGCTCGTGCCGTGGCGTTTAGCGCCTTCATTACAACGTCGAAAGCTCGGCTCTTCCGGCTGATCACATCTCTCGAATCTCCGTAGCCAAACACACTCTCGTGCAAGACTGCGAGCCCGTTTCGGCGCGCGAACTTCTTAATAGCGTTGGGCGTTATCGATAACCTCAGGTACGTTGGGAACGGAGGGTTGCCCGGAGTTCCCGCTTCCTTGAGCCCGCGGAGGTTCCTGTAAAACCAAATGTGGAAACGGTATGGAGTAAGCTTGGTGATGATGCCCTTCGCAGACAATGGGTTTGGCCCAGACAGGATGATAACGCCATCGTCGCGAATCGCCCTGCCGAACCGCTCGAGAGCTGCCTCGGGTCTCGCCAGATGCTCGAGTACGTCCCAGCACACAATGGCGTCAAAGGACTGCTCCGGGAACTCATAGGATTGAATGTCTCCCTGAATCCTCTCGTCCAGACCTTGGTTTCGAATGAGCTGATCCTCGGAGATGTCAATCCCAACGATGCGCGCGTCGCTTGGGAAATGGACGTGACTCCGGGAGCCGCAACCCGCCTCAAGGATTACGGGACGCTGCTTGCCGCTGAAGACCGCATCGATGACGCGCTGAATCTTTTCATGTTCGCCACTGTCTGCCCACATTGCTGGCCCTCGCGGTTTGTGATGCAGGGAGCCGGGTTCAGCTATCCTGCAAGCCCGTTCTCCCGTCTAGAGTACTACTGTCAAACTGGAACTGCAATTGGCACGCTGGCGAAGCCCTTCCCGAAATCGTGGTGCCGAGGGTCGGAGTTGAACCGACACGGATCTTGCGATCCTGAGGATTTTAAGTCCTCTGCGTCTGCCAGTTTCGCCACCCCGG
>DATKKY010000162.1:0-5361 GCA_035542695.1 bacterium
GCCGGAGAAAGAGGTCAAGATTGCCAAAGAGGTCGTCAAACTGAGGAAGAAGAGCCCGACTGACCTGATGATCGGCGTCGATCTAAGCTATACCAAGAGCGGCGGCAAGCCTCCGTTTGATGTCCAGATAAGGATAGCCAAGAGCCTCCAGGCCTTGAGGCCGAGCGGCATAGCGCTCTTGTCTGACCCCAACCCCGCCATCAAGGATGAGGATATCAGGCGACTGGGCATCTACGACTGGCTCGATATACCGAAGAAGAGCTTCAGAGACACTTTGGGCATTCTCTCGCAGTGCGACCTCTTGATCTGCCCCAACACTGACCTGCTGCATTTCGCGCTCACCATGGGTGTGCCCTGTCTCGTGCTCTTGTCGGGGAGCGAAGACAGGAGATGGGTGCCGACCCGCGGCGAGTTCCGCTTGATGGAAGAGCAGGAATGGTCCAGTGCATCGCCGGCTAGAGTCGCGATGCAAACCCGGGATTTCCTGGTCTCGCTTTCGAAGGTCTCGGCATGAGCTCCGCTGGCCTTTACTGGAGAGTGCTCTCTTTCCTCAGGCCATACTGGAGACTGATGGCCGCCGCCATAGTCCTGATGGTGCTTTGCGCGATCTTCAATGGTTTCTCCATCGGGATGATCCTTCCGTTCATAAACGTGATCTTCTCCGGCGGCAAGCTCGATCCTGCCAAAGCAATGGGGAAGGTGCCTTCGAAGTTACTGCAGAACGCTCCGCACTCAATCACAACCATTCAGGAAGTGGTGAGAACCAAGGTGCTGGCTCTCTATGCGTCCCCCTCGCCGCTGGTGACCCTGGAGCGCATCTTCATCTCGATCCTGGTGTTGTACCTGCTGAAGGGCCTCTTCACGTATCTGCTGGCAATCGTAAGCGCCCAGATCGAGCAGGTGATGATACGTGATGTCCGCAATCATCTTTACAGGCACCTTCACAAGCTATCACTGGCCTTTTTCCATAGGAGCAGAACCGGAACGGTGATTTCAGTGGTCACCAACGATGTGAGCCTGCTCCGGATGACAATCACGGCAGGCTTTCTGAACTTCTTCAGGGATCTGGTGCTGGTGCTGGTCTACGCTGCCATGGTGGTTTGGATAAGCTGGCGGCTCTCGCTGGTGGCGTTTGTGGTCATACCGGTGATCACCTTCTTGGTCAGCAGGCTGGGGAAGCGGCTTCGCAGATACACGACGCGGGCCCAGGAGAAGATGGCTGACATGACCGGCGTACTCCAGGAAACCCTATCGGGGATACGAGTGGTCAAAGCCTTCGGCATGGAGCGCTTCGAGACTGACAAGTTCGAAAGGCACACCCAGGGCTACTACCGAGCCTTCCTGAAACAGCAGCGGGCCGCATCGCTGGCGCCCCCGACGACCGAGTTCCTTGGTGCCGTCGGCCTGCTGGTAGTGGTCTGGTACGGAGGACGACAGGTCTTAGGAGGGGGGTTCTTGAGCCCCGACTGGTTCCTGATATTCCTCGCGGCAATGCTGTCGATTATCCAGCCGGCCAAGAACTTGAGCTATGCGAGCACCAGGATTCAAGAAGGGCTGGCAGCAGCCAAACGGATCTTCACCTTGCTGGATACCAAGCCAGATATTGTTGACCCGCCCGGCGCGATTGAATTTACGACCATGAGGCAGGGGCTGGAGATGCGCGGGGTCAGCTTCAAGTACGGCGGTAGCGACTACGTCCTGCGGGACATCGACCTTAAGGTGACGAAGGGCCAGGTGATCGCGCTGGTCGGGCCGAGTGGTGCGGGCAAGTCCACGCTGGTTGATCTGATACCCAGATTCTACGACCCGACTGACGGGAGCGTATCCATTGACGGTATCGACATCCGCAAGGCCAGCGTGAGATCGCTGCGCAACCTGATGGGCATAGTCACCCAGGAGGTGATTCTCTTCAATGACTCGGTGCGGAACAACATAGCCTACGGAGTTGAGGATATCGCCTTTGAGAGGATCGTCGCGGCAGCTAAGGCTGCCAACGCCCATGAATTCATCGAAGGTCTGGCTCAGGGCTACGAGACCATGATCGGGGACCGTGGGGTGAGATTGTCTGGCGGAGAGAGGCAGCGCATCGCTATCGCCCGCGCGATACTGAAGGACCCTGAGATTCTGATCTTCGATGAGGCGACTTCGTCTTTGGACTCCGAATCGGAGAGGCTGGTTCAGGATGCGATCCAGCGATTGATGTCCAACCGGACTTCATTCGTGATCGCCCACAGGCTCTCGACCATCACCAACTCTGACGTGATTGTGGTATTGGAGGACGGCCGAATCACGGAAGCCGGCAAGCACGAAGACCTCTTGGCCGCCAACGGCGTATACAGACGCCTTTATGATCTGCAGTTCAAGGACTTCCCTCAGGTCGTCGAGGAAGGGCCCTGAGCGCCATGAGCGCGAGGCCCGCCGGGGATTCAGTCTTTGTAGTATTGCGACTGAGCTCCTTCGGGGATGTTGTCCTTGCGGAACCTGTGACCCGACGTTTGAAACAGGCCTATCCAGGCTGCCGCGTCGAGTTTGCCACCTACGAGGAGTATGGTGAGATCCCCACGTTATTCCCCGGCGTTGACGCAATCATCACCTATTCGCGGGCGACACCACCCCGGCCGACGGTGGAACGAGCAACCGCGGGCCGCGTTGCCGCGCTCGTAGATCTCCAGAACAACGCACGCTCCAGGCTGGTTGCAGCCGGTATTCCCGCTGCGCGGGTCTTGCGCTACCGGCGTCCATATGTCCGGCGTTTCCTGGCTGTCTACTTGCCCAAGGTGTGGAGAGGCAATCTGAGGCACACGATTGACTTGTACCTGGATGCGGTCCGCCCGCTTGGAATCGCAGCAAGCGCCGATTTTCCGCAGCTCGCGGTGCCTGCTGAGTGCTTGGACGAGGCCCGAGCGCGCCTGGGCGATGGTCCATCGATCGGCATATGCCCCGGGGCAAGCAATCCCTACAAGATGTGGGCGACTGACCGCTTCAATACGCTGGCGAGCCGGCTGGCCGCCCAGGGCCACAGGGTGGTCGCGATAGGGTCGGGCCGGGACCGCGAGGCCGTAAAGGCGACGACCTCGGGCCTTGCGGGGCCTCGCGTCTCCAGCTACATCGCCGACTCAGCCCGGGAGCTGGCGGCTGTTCTGTCCTTGTGTGCGGTCACGGTCAGCAATGACTCCGGGCTGCTTCATCTTGCAGCAGGCGTGGGCTCCAAAGTGGTCTCAATCTGCGGGCCGACGTCTCCGTTGCTTGGCTTCGCGGTGCGCTCGCCTGGCTCGGTGGTGGTGAGCCGCGGCCTCGCCTGCAGTCCCTGCAGCTACCATGGAAACCGACCCTGCAAGCACGAGAGGATGGCCTGCTTCGAGGACATTCAACCGGCTGAGGTAGCAGCGATTGTCAACGACGTTGCGGGACCGCGTGGCTAGATCTGCCGAGCCGGGTCGCGTCACTTTCGCGGCGAGGGTTCCCAACTGGCTGGGCGATGCCGTCCTGGCAGTGCCCGCGGTGCGGGCGCTGGTTGATTGCTCGCGCCGGGGACGGGTCTTGGTGCTCGCCTCGACTTCCTCGGGCCAGGTCTTCTCTCGAGTTCCCGGAACGATCGTGTTCACCATCAAGAGCCCGGGGGCGAACGTCGTCGGTTGGATCAGGGCCATCTATGATGGCTCAGCGCTGCTCAGGCGTTTTCGGCCTGTGATAGTCTTCAGCATGACCAAATCCTTCACGTCGGCTGCCACCTGCCTGGGGGGCATGGTGCCCAGGAGGGTAGGCCTGGCGAACGGGTCATGGCGGCACTTCTATACTGACAGGATCCCGCTGGGCGGCTCAGGTCGCGAACACTTGGTTGAAACCTATTGCAGGCTGGTTGAGAGTGTTGGAATCGAGGTGGCCGACAGGATTCCCAGGCTCAGCCCGACACCGAACGACCTCGAGGTCGCCGACGGCCTGCTCAGAAGCCGGGGATTGGAGAGAGGGCGCTTCATCTGCTTCTTTCCCGGAGCTCGGTACGGACCGGCCAAGCGCTGGGATGCCGCGCGATTTGCCTTGCTCGGGGACATCATAATTGCTAAGTTGGGCTTCACTGTTGTGATCTTGGGCGGCAGCGAGGATGCGGGCGCCTGTACGCTGGTGGAAACCCAGATGAGGGGCAAGAGTCTCAATCTGTGCGGCGAGATCGGTTTTCCTAGCCTGGTCGGTGCGCTTTATCTCTCTGGCGGTGTGGTGGCCAATGACAGCGGCGGCATGCATCTGGCCGCTGCGCTGGGAGCCCCGGTCGTGGGCCTGTTTTTCTCGACCTTCCCAGACTGGACCAGACCTCTCGCGCCGCAGGCGGAAGTGCTCTACAATCAGATGGAGTGCTCACCCTGCTTCCAGCGGGACTGCGACCGCGGCAATGTCTGCACTCGATCCATAGAAGTTGATGAGGTCCTGGCAGCCCTTTGCCGGGCGAGGGGCAGGTGTACATGAAACCGGCGATCTTCTTCGACCGCGATGGGACGATTCTGATGGAAATGGGCTATACCGCACATCCCAGCCTGGTTCAGCCTTATCGCAGTGCGCCGGAGGCCTTGCGGCTGGCGAAAGCCAAGGATTTCCTGCTGGTAGTCGTGACCAACCAGTCAGGGATTGCGCGCGGCCGACTTTCGGAGCCCACCTTGACGGCCATTCACCAGCGCATGACCGAGATGCTCCGCCGGGAGGGTGCGGCGCTGGACGCCATATACTACTGCCCCCACCATCCGGACGGCACGGTCGGGGCTTACCGGCAAGCATGCTTATGCCGAAAGCCGGGGACTGCTCTGGGGGAGGCTGCCATACGGGACCTGGGGATTGACCCGGCGAGATCATGGGCGATCGGTGACAAGGTGAGCGACATCAGGTTTGGCCTCAATCTCGGGCTCCGGGTTTGCCTGGTGAGGACCGGCTTCGGAATGGACGAAGAGCAGCGGCTTGGGGAGATAGGTCTCGCTGGGACACCGGTCGCGGACGACATACTGGAAGCTGTCAAGCTGGCTACGGGAGTGGGGGCGACATCATCGTGAAGCGGTTGATTGCGGCTTTGGCCTTTGCCGTGGTGCTCAGTGCCGGACGAGGACAAACGGACGAGATTCTTCCACGGCCGGTCCCTTTTGACGTCGGCGAGAAGCTGACCTACGCGATCCGCTACAAGTTTCTTACGGCTGGCAGGGCTGTCATGGAGGTCAAGGACACCGTGGATTGCGATGGCAGCAAGTGCTACCTCATCATCTCCGAGGCTATCTCGACCATGCCCTTCTCTCTCTTTTTCGAGGTCAAGGACTCCGTCTTCTCGCTGATGGACGTGCGGACCCTTGAGACCCGGCACTTCGAAAAGCACTTGCGGGAGGG
>DATKKY010000163.1:0-5019 GCA_035542695.1 bacterium
GCCATAATCGCTGTGGGGCTGGGGCTTGCTCAGGTACGGAAGGGCAGGGCGGCGCGTGCTGAGGCCAAGATCGCCGCGGCGCGAGAGGAAGCCAAAACAGAGGTCAAATAACGAGGAAGGTGAATGTCGTGCAGAAGGCGATCGTATTGGTGCTGGTTGCGCTAGTGGTCTTGGCCGGCTGTGGGAAGAAGGCCGACTATTATTCCCAGAAAGCCAACGAGTATCTCAAGCAGGGAGATATCGACAACGCGATTGACCAGTTCGAGAAGGCCGCCAAGGCTAACCCTTCAAGTCACGAGATCCAAAACGCCCTCGGAGCAGCGCTTTCGATGCGGGGCGATTTCGCTCTGGCTGCGCAGCACTTCAAGCAGGCGGTGACCTTGAAGAAGGACTTCCTCGAGGGCCATTACAATCTTGGGCGGGCGCTTACCGAGACCGGTGATGCCAAGGGCGCGATCATGGAGTTCAAGAAAGTGGTCCAGCTGGATTCGACTTACGCCCTGGCTTACTTCAGTGTCGGCGGGCTGTACGTCAAGATGGGCATGCCCGACGAGGCGGTCAAAGCCTACAAGACAGCCCTACACTATGACCCCAGTCTCAAGCAGGTCTATCTCAACCTTGCTGCCACCTACGTGGGCCTGAAGGACTATGACAGCGCCATGAGCGTGCTTGCGACCGGCCGGGAGAAGAGCCCCAAGAATGCTCAGATGGCGGTGATGGCCGGCCGAGTGGCGCTGCTGAAGCGGGACTTCCCGCAGGCTATTGCCCTCTTGCAGGAGGCGAACCAACTCAATCCCCAGGACGCCTTCGCAAGGAACGACCTTGCCACAGCGATGAATCTCTCGGGGAAGACCAAAGAGGCTATAGCCATCTGGGAGCAGGTGCTGGCGATGAATCCGGAGCCTGCTCTCGCGCAGGCGGTCCAGAAGAACTTGGACGAGGCCAAAAAGAAGTAGCGGCTGCCGTGCTATTGATGTGGGGCCGCCGGTGTGGGGTTACAGGGTCCACTCCATCTTGTCCATCTTCCGCGCGGAGATGAGGAGGGCGGCTGCGGCCAGGATGGCCGCGCCGGCGCCCAGTGCGAGGAGATGGAGCCAGCCGATTTCGGGATTCGCTACCCGCTCCTTCGTAGCCGAGAAGACGCCCAGGAGGGCGCCGGCGCCTACGATGTAGGCGCCGCCCGCCAGGATCAGCACGAATCGCCCGGCCATCTTGACCATGCGCTTGGGCAGTTCCCATTCCCAGTCAGCGAAGGTAAGTCCGATCGGGACGCCGATTGCGGCTCCGAGCACCGTGGAGAAGGCTGACAACCACGCTGCCTTGAGCGCCAAGTGCCACGGGATTACGTGGGCCGCGCAGAAGCCCGCCAGGAGCGCCCAGGTCAAGATGACGAAGAAGTTGACCGCGACCTGCGACTTGGCGGCGAGCTTCCTCAAGGAAGAACGTGGTGCAGCCAAGAGCCACCAGAAGGCGCGGCCGTCGATCACGACGGCGTTCATCGCCAGGTTGAGCGATCCAACGAAAGCCAGCGCGGTCGCCGCGAAGATGATCATCCCGGGTCTCAATCCCCCAAACTGACTTCCCCGGCCCATCAGGAAGGGGAGGATCGCCATCATTATGGTCAAAGTGGCCACCGGCATCATCTGCTGGGGATCGCGCAGAAAGAGCTGGGTGGTGGTCCTAAGGATCGAGCGCTCTGCCGACGGCACCAGCTGCCAGCCAAGCGCGGGTCGCTCCCTCCGGCGGGCGGGCTTGCTCCGCTTGCCCGCAGGCACGATCCTCGTCCAGCCCGTGAGATACATACGCTGGGCGGCCGCCAGGGAGGCTGCCAGCATGATGCCCGCCAGGGCAATCAGGTAGATCGAAGGTCGAACCGCTGCGGCAGATTTCCCCGTTGCCAGCGAGGTGAGAATCTCGGCGGGATAGCGGCTCGGCAGCTTGGCGAGCAGGCCTCCGCCGCCTCGGACGAAAGCCTGGAGCCGCACGCTCAGGCTCTCAACGTCACTGGTGCGCGCCATTGCAGGCTTGAAGACCTGAACGGCTATCCATATCCCCAGTCCGATCATGCCGCTAAGGACCGCCAGCACCTCTCGCACTCTCGCTGCCGGCACGAATCTCGATACCACCATGCCGCATATGGTGCCGACCGATATGGGAATTGTGATGAAAACCCCAGTCACCACCACCAGGGCGATGAAGAAGACCGCGGAGGCGTGCAAGGCAATGCCGTAGCCGAGTACCACGGGAAACCCGATGAGGAGCGAAACGAAGGACGCCGACGCCATGGCCTCAAGGTACTTGACCCCGAAGACTCGCGCGACCGGAACCGGCGCCGCCATCAGCAGGCTGAGGTCACTCGACAGGAAGAAGATGCCGGTGGTGGTCAGAATGTCAAAGACCAGGGCGAGGATCAGGATAATATTGAAGGTGAGGAGCACGATCACGCTCGAGGTCACCGCTCCCGCCTCGCCCATGCGGGCCAGGATCGTGAACACCGCATATGCGCCCATCGTCAGGAAGACCGCCAGCACCAGGATCATGGCGATGCCGACCGTGCGGCCAATCCGTCTCGAGGCCCGGCCCCGGGTCAGGCTGGCGAGAGCGATCTTGAGTCTGTAAGCAACCAGCTTGGCGAGCGACATGGTCTTCTCAGGATGAGAGGAACTTGATCACTTCTTCCTCCTCGGGCCCGCCGGTGAGCTCAAGGAAGACATCCTCGAGGCTCACGCCGCCTTCGCCCGACTTGGATTTGAGCTCGGCAATTGTCCCAATCGCTACCAGCTTCCCCTTGTTGATGATGCCCACGCGGTCGCAGACCCGCTCGGCTATCTCGAGGATGTGAGTGGACATGAAAACCGTCTTGCCCATGGTGCAGAGCGCCTTAAGGACGTCCTTCACTATCTTGGCGCTGCGCGGATCAAGACCGACCGTGGGCTCATCCAGCACCACCAGCTTGGGGTCGTGGATCAGGGCGGCCATCAGCGAGGTCTTCTGCTTCATGCCGTGAGAGTAAGTCTCGATGATGTCATCAGCACTCCCGGTCATGTCCAGGAGCTTCAGGAGATCGTCAATTCGCTTGGCCATGGTCTTCCGGTCCACGCGGTAGAGCTCACCCACGAACCGCACGAACTCCCTACCGGTCAGCTTCTTGTAGAGCACCGGAGAGTCAGGCACCAGGCCGATCACGGCTTTGGCGGCGAGAGGTTCCTTCTGGATGTCGTGGCCGGCGATCTTGACCGTGCCCGAAGTAGGCCTGAGCAGGCCACACATCATCTTGATCGTGGTGGTCTTGCCTGCGCCGTTGGGGCCCAGGAAACCAAAGAGCTCGCCCGCCCGGACCTCGAGCGAGAGGTCATCCACCGCCAGGAAACTGCCGTATCGCTTGGTCAATTTGGTGAGCGCGAGCATCTTGCTCGCGAGTGTATCTGAAAGCGCTCGGGGACACAATACCCATTTTGGCAGGCGGCCGGCTGTTGGACGGGCCAGTTCCCCCAATTGACAACTGGGCCACGAGCTCGTAGAGTGGGGGCTGCATATCTGAAAGGAGGCCGCCGATGAGATCTCAGGTCTTGGGGATAGGCCTTCTGGTGAGTTTGTTTGCGGGCTCCTCATCCGGTCTGGGGGCAGAGCCGGGAGCCTCACCCAACCTGGCCTCCGCCGCCAGCAAGGCCGGCTTGGCTGTCGAAGAACTGGTGCTGTGTGCCGCGATCAAGGACAGGTCGCCGGCGGGAGTGGCCGATACCTTCCCAGCAGATATATACTGCGTGTACTGCTTCACGAAGCTTGCGGGTACACGGGGCGCCACGGCGGTGAAGCACGTGTGGTACCGCGGAGGGACCAAGACAGCGGAGACAGGCCTGGCCGTGAAGTTTTTGCCGTGGAGAACCTGGAGCATGAGGGAAATGCGCAAAGAATGGAAGGGTGAATGGAGAGTGGACGTAGTCGGCCCCGATAACGTCGTACTCGCCTCGAAGAAGTTCTTCTTGAAGTAGGTCGGAGACGAAAGGAAGGTCCATATGAAGTTGCTCCTTGGCGTCTGCATCGTACTCGCAATTGCAACCCAAGCGTTCGGACTCCAGATGCAGGACAAGATACTGCCCAACGGACTCCGCGTGGTGGTGGCGGAGAATCACAATGCGCCGGTCTTTACCATGAGGATCTATGTCCGGGCGGGAAGCGACTATGAAAACGAATACCTGGGCTACGGCATCTCCCACCTGATCGAGCATCTGATATCGGCTGGGACGACGGGCCTCAGGAGTGAAGCCGACAGCAAGCGGATTCTCACCGCGATAGGCGGTGCCCACAACGCTTACACTGGCCCCGGCCATGCCTGCTACTTCATCGAGACCTCGATCGACTTCGCCGACAGCGTGATAAGCCTCTTGCCGGATTGGCTCCTGAATTGCTCGATAGCGCAGCCCGAGTTTGATCGCGAGAAGGGCGTGGTCACGCGCGAAATCCAGATGGGCCAGGACGAACCGGGGCGGCGGCTCAACAAGCTTTACAATGGTGCGATGTTCATCAGGCACCCTGAGCATTTCCCCACGATCGGCTACCCCGAGCTCTTTGCCAAGATCACGCGCGACGACGTCGTCAAGCATTACAGCCGGATGTATGTCCCCGCAAACATGTTCGCGGTGGCCGTCGGCGACTTCGATGCCTCGGCGATGATGGCGAAGCTGGAAGCGGCTTTTTCCAAGTATCCTCCGGAGCCGGTGTTCACGCCCTATCTTCCCAGCGATCCCAAACAGATGGGCCGGAGATATGTTGAAGATGAGATGGACATCGATATGACCTACATGACCTTTGGATTCAGGACCTGCATGATCTCCGACCCGGATACCTATTCCCTGCAGGTACTGGCCCGGATCCTGGGCGACGGCCGGAGCTCCCGGCTCTACCGCAAGCTCAAGGAAGATCTGGGACTGGTACACGACGTCAGTGTCAGCTCTTACAATGCCGAGTACGATGCTTCCGACTTCACGGTGCACGTCACGTGTGACTATGACAAGTCCC
>DATKKY010000164.1:0-10096 GCA_035542695.1 bacterium
CTATCGTTACTACTACGATGACCCCGAGGATCCGAAAACATCGACATGGAACTACTGGACCAGCGTCGATCCTCTAAGGGAGCATACCGGGGGTGTCGAGTGGACCGTCAAGTACCCGCCGCCAGACGGTAAGCCTTTCGAGCCTACCATCGGGCCGCATATTTTCGTTGCCGAGCTCAGGGACATCAACCTAGAGGTCACTCACTCCGAGTTCCGGATTGAGGTGCTGCCCGGACCGAAGGGCAAGGAGCGCCTGGTATATCTCGTGGACGATGACCACGCGAAGTTCCTGGATACTCCGCTTGGCCCTAGCTACGATCAGGCGACCCATGCCTTCTGGTCGGACGTCCTGGACGGCTACAATTGGGAGTCTTTCAACACGCGAGACGGGACAGCCTACACCAAGGAAGTGCCCATACGGCGTGTTGGGGATGCGACCACGGTGATTTGGCAAGCCGACTTCGACGATCAGGCACCGGACACCTATCTGCTAAAGGTCTGCGCAAATCTGGGCAACTATCTTAACTCCTACGTCAAGGTGGGCGGTAACCTGATCATAATTGGCCGGGACCCGGTCTATGACACTATGTACTGGCCTGACGCACCTAACGTGCTTGACGCGGCTGTGAGGTCGAAGTACACGAATCTAGATTTCACTCCGCGTATCAGCGCTGTCGATTCCAGCAAGATCTATAATTTCATGTGGGAGGCCTTCGGCATCGTCAAGATGCAGAGTCCCTCGCCGGGGGTGGCCTTCAAGACCCTGGCCCCGTGTGAAGCAGGCTGGGATTCGATCCGCACGGACCTGATTCCCAGTGTTCCCTCTTATGCAGGCAAGATGGACTATGCCTTCTTCATCACCAAGGTCAGGGATGATATCGATGTCCACAAGATGTACTCGGTGATACAGCTGGACAGCCACGGCCTGCCTGTCGGGACCGGCCATTGTTCCGGCAAGGAGGACGAGATGAAGCTGGTCGCAGTCTATGTTCCCGGGGATGGCCAGCGCGGTTACGCTGCCTATATAGCAATACCTTCCTGGTTCTTCGACCACGACCAGGTGAAGGTAATGATCAGGAAGTTGCTGGACATGTTCGGAGAGCCTAGGACCCCTTAGTCGCGCCGTATTTGCGGCTTCTTTTGGTTGGAGGTTAGGTATGCCGAAGGGAAGTACGCGGCTGTTTTTCTTCTTGTTTTTGCTGAGCATAGGCCTGTGCGCAGGGACTGCTCTGGCAGGTATCAGCTTGCTGGCGCCGGACGTTACGGTCAAGGAGGGCGACAGGCAGGTCGAGCTCTACTGGCGCGACCTCGAGCCGGAGAGCTTGGTAACTCTGCTCGAGCCGCAATTGGGTCTGCCCCAGTTCCCCTGGAGAGGCAGGGCCAGGCCGACGGCCTCCGGCTTTTACGTGGGAGCTTGTGACTGGGACGTGCCCGTTACAGTGGCCTCTACCCAGGACTCCATTGTCCTGAGTTGGGGGGAAGTGACCGACTGGCATACCAAGGCTACCCGGACCAGGACCCTCAAGATAGATGAGACTGACTCCAGCTACGACTTCTCGTACGGCATTAAGGTGGCTGTGCCCTCGGAGGGGCTGTTCGATTACAACGGTGACCATTGGAGTGGGCCGGTGCCGGTGTTTCACGGGCTGTACCGGGGTGGTGCGTACCCAGACACGTCCGTGCTCTTCATCTTCAAGTGCACATCGGGTGGCGAGCTCGGTAGTAGCCAGGACGCCAACGTAGTCCTCACCTGGCGCGCCCCCAGCCACTCGGAGAGCGGTTCCATTGCGATAACCAGAGCGGGCCGGAGCGTCGAGGTCAGCCGGGGCCTCCGGGTTTACTTCCCCGCGGGGCAGTTCACCTCGGGCGAGAGTCTTTCGGTTGACGCCAAGCTGCCTTTTGGCAAGGTCGGCACGGAAGGAGTGCCGCCTAACGACCAGTTCAAGGTGAGAGCCCAGACTTTCGAAGGATACCTGGTGCTCCGCCGGTCGGTGGAGGACCGGACGACCCCGTCGGATACCATGTACAAGGTGATTGCCGATCTCAAACGGTGCGAGAATCCCGAGTTCTTCGCTGACCAGACGGGCAAACAGGATCCTTACGGCGAGCGCTACTTCTATGACAAGGGCATTCACGGTAGCGGTGTGGGTGTGACGCCTGACTCGACTGCCAGGGTTGTCTTGAACGGATTTCCCTATGACTACGCAGTGGTGACCTATGACTGGTCGAGCGACTACAGCCTGGTCATGAGCCTGATCAGGTGGACCAAGGTCTATCCCGCTCCAGCTGCGGCGCGGACCGCTGACCAGGTGTATGTGGTGCCCAATCCCTACCGCTTCCGGGCGGCCTGGGAACAGGGCGAGGCCAAGCTGCAATTCCTGAACGTGCCCGAAGGGGCGACCATAAGGATTTTCGACGCGGCGGGCGGCTACATCGACACAGTCAGGCCGAATCACCGGCTGGACGGAACCCAGAATTCAACTGCTGATTGGAACCTGAGGGATAGTGACGGCAAGCAAGTGACGAGCGGGATATATATCTTCAAAGTTGATGCCAAGACTGGCGACAAGATGGGAAGGTTCATCGTCGTAAGATAGTCTGACTTGCGTCACGATAGTGTTGCCCCGAAGGGGCCCTTGCCCTCCAGATAATCGTTGTTCAGCCGGGAGGATATCGGATCATGATTGCGAAGCAATTGGGCATATCGCGCCTCGGAAAGCGCGCCAAAGCACTGCTGGAGATCGACAAGAAGTACATCTCGCCGTCGTACACGCGAGGCTATCCCTTCTTCATGGATCATGGTAGGGGGGCCTACGTGTGGGATGTGGATGGCCACGCCTTTCTCGACTTCACTTCCGGAATAGCGGTTACCTCCACGGGGCACAGCCACCCAGCGGTGGTGCGGGCGATCGAGGAGCAGGCCAGGAAGTTCCTGCACATGTCCGGATCGGACTTCTATTACGAGCCGGAGATTGCCCTCGCCCGGAAGCTGGCAACGATTACCCCAGGCAAGGAACCTAAGAAGGTCTTCTTCTGCAATTCGGGCGCTGAGGCTGTGGAGGCCGCGATCAAGTTGGCGCGCCACGCCACGGGCAGGCAGTACTTCATTTCCTTCTTCGGCGCCTTCCACGGCCGCACCATGGGGGCGCTGGCACTGACCGGGAGCAAGGACGGCCAGCGGGCTCGCTTCGGACCGCTAATGCCGGGGGTGGTGCACGTGCCCTACGGCGACTGCGCTCACTGCGCTTACAACCTCCGCTACGGCAAGTGCGGCATTGCTTGCGTTTCCTTCATCGAGGATGTGCTCTTCAAGCGCACCTTGCCTGCAAACGAAGTGGCGGCGATCTTCGTAGAGCCCATTCAGGGTGAGGGCGGGTACGTTGTCCCGCCCAAGGAGTTTCATCCGAGACTCCGGGCCCTCGCCGACAGGCATGGCATTCTGCTGGTCTCCGACGAGATCCAGGCGGGGCTCGGCAGGACCGGCAAGATGTTCGCGATCGAGCACTGGAATGTAGTGCCTGACATAGTGGTTGTAGCCAAGGCGCTGGCCTCCGGCCTGCCCTTGGGAGCCACAATCGCTCCGGCCCGGCTGATGAACTGGGCTCCGGGAGCCCACGGCAGCACCTTTGGCGGCAATCCTGTTTCCTGTGCTGCTGCCCTGGAAACCTTGAAGCTCCTGGAAAACGGTCTGGTTGCAAATGCCGCCAAAATGGGAGACTATCTCACCAGGCGCCTGGCTGCGATTCAGAAGAAGAGCCGGGTAATGGGGCGGCTGACCGGCAAGGGCCTGATGATAGGCATTGAGATCGTGGAGGACAAGCGCACGATGAAGCCGGCACCGGCGATCCGAAACAGCATCGTGGATGCCTGCTTCTACCTTGGGCTCCTGGTCTTGCCGTGCGGCCCATCGACACTCAGGATGGTCCCGCCGCTCGTGATCGGGACCAAGGAGGCCGACTTGGCCCTCGGCATCTTCGAGAAAGCGCTTTCCAAAGTTAGCAGGGGACGGCGGTAATATGCGCACAAATCGGCAGCGGCTGGTGATGCTTTCGGTCGTGGGCCAAGTCTCAAGTCCTACGATGACCGAGGCTGGCTACAGGATCGGCTCGACAGGGAGCCCTGTGATTTTGCCGGGGACGGGGGGTATCACCTATAACGTCAAAGTGGGGCATCCCGCGTGTGGCTGGGTTGCCGACCATGTGGAGCCCGGCGTAAGCGTCAAGAACGTGTCGCCCAAGGAGGGCGTGAGAAGCGCCAACGCCGCTTTGAACACGCTGGCTTCGATCGGGAATGAAGCCCTAGTTATGACCGGGGATGCCAAGGGGGCCCGTGGGGTCGTGACGGGCAAGCACGGAGGCATCGAACACGTGCTGGTGGACTTCGATCAGAAGACTCTCGAGCGGCTGGCCATCGGAGACACAGTGCTGGTCAGGGCCTTCGGGACCGGCCTTGCGATTGAGGGATTCGATGATGTGAAGTTGATGAACCTCGATCCCGATCTGCTCTCCAAGATGAATGTAGCTGTTGCCAAGAACAAGCTCGAGATCGGAGTCGCTTACGTGGTGCCTTCTGCCTTGATGGGTTCGGGCATCGGCAAGGTCCATGCGCATTCCGGAGATTACGACATCCAACTGCTGGACCCGGCGACGGTGGAGCGCACGGGTCTGGGCGGCATCAGCCTGGGAGACATCGTGGCCATCAAGGACGCTGATCACACCTTCGGCAGGATGTATCGCCGGGGAGCGGTGACCGTGGGCGTTGTGGTTCACTCGGACTGCGTCCTATCGGGGCACGGGCCCGGCGTGACCACCATAATGACCTCATCGCGAGGAACCCTTGTTCCGGTGATTGATCCGGCTGCCAACATCGGGAGGCTGCTGGGCATTGGCATCCATAGAAAGCGAACCAAAGGAGCGAGGACGTGAAGGCCAGAGCGAGGTCGTCTGAGCAGCTCTTTCCGGAGATCAAGCTTATCAAGGATGCGAAGCTGAGGCGGCAGGTCGCTGCCGCCTGGCAAGACGCTATCGACTCAGGCGGTTGGAGGCCCGCGGACCTCAAGCACATACCATTCACGCTATTGATTCCGGGCGTCCGCATAGACTTGGTTCATCATACCAGGGCGGTCACTCAAACCGCGGTCAGCATAGCGCGGGACCTCGCACGGAACTATGGCAAAGCCCTCAAGCTGGACATGGATATCTTGGTGGCCGGGGCAATCCTGCATGATGTCGGGAAACTCCTTGAATACGCCAAAGATGGCCGGAAGATCGGCAAGAGCAAATTCGGCGCCCTCTTGAGGCACCCTTTTTCGGGGCAGGCGCTGGCTTACAAGCACGGGCTCCCGCCTCAGGTGCTCCACATGATCGCCTACCACTCCAAGGAGGGCGATCTGGGCAAGCGCACGACCGAGGCCATCATTGTCCATCACGCCGATTTCGTCAACTTCGAGCCGCTTAAGGAGGGAGCTTAAGCCCGGCGCCCTGCCCGCAAGTAGCCCGACTCGGGACAGGTCTTGAGGATGGCCCCTGATCTTGGTATAATCGTAAGAGAAGGAGGCCACATGAGACCGCTCAAGCTTGCAGTTCTCGCCTACGTCCTAATCATCTCTTGCTCAGTGGCAGTTCTTGCTGCATCCGGCATGATCGTGCCATCGGTGGAGTCATGGCTCGGCAAGGCCGGACCGGGGGACCGTCTGGCCGTGTGGGTCTTCTTTGCCGACAAGGGAGGGGCCTCGCCATCCGACATCCAGGCGACGCTGGACAAGCTGGCTGGGAACTACGATGCTGGTGCTGTGGAGAGGCGTCTCAGGATCCGGCCCGACAGACCCTTCGACGAGACTGATCTGCCGCTATACAAACCATACATCGAGACCCTGAAATCCGAGGGTGTCGAGTTCCGCACCTTTTCGAAGTGGCTCAATGCCGCGAGCGTTGTGGCAACCGCCGACCAGATTCGCAAGCTTGCCGCTCTGCCTTTCGTAGTCTCAGTGAGGCGGGTCAGCGGGCGGGCTGGTGCCCCGGAGGTCGTGACCTCGGATGCCCCGCCCAAGGAAGTCGGGGCTCTCTACCAGTATGGCCAGGCTTATCGCCAGCTGACTCAGATCCAGGTTCCTCAGCTCCACAGCGAGGGCTACACGGGCACTGGAGTCAAAGTGGCGATCTTTGACACGGGTTTCTGGCTCCAGCACGAGGTCTTCGCAAGCCTCCACAAGATTGCCGAGCACGATTTCATAAACGGAGATAGCATCACAGCGAACCAGCCTGGTGACCCTGACGGTCAGCATGACCACGGCACCATGTGTCTCTCACTGCTTGCAGCCAACAAGCCGGGAACGATGATGGGTCCGGCCTTCGATGCCTCATACATCCTGGCCAAGACTGAGGACATATCAGACGAGCGGCCGATAGAAGAAGATTGGTGGATCGCTGCAGCCGAGTGGGCCGACAGCCTCGGCGCGCAGGTGATATCAAGCTCGCTTGGTTACACTGACTGGTACACCTACGAGGACATGGACGGGAACACGGCCCCCATTACCATTGCCGCTGATCTGGCTGCATCCAACGGGATCGTGGTCGTGAACGCTGCCGGCAACTCAGGGGCAAGCGCCTGGAAGTACATTGGCGCGCCCGCTGATGGCGATAGCGTGATATCGGTCGGCGCGGTTGATTCCACCGGTGTGCGGACCAGCTGGTCTTCCCAGGGTCCGACCTACGATGGCAGGATAAAGCCGACCATCATGGCTATGGGTAGGGCCGACTATGTCGCCAGCACCTCAGGTCCGACAATCTATTTGCGCGGTAGTGGGACATCCTTCGCAACTCCGCTCACCGCTGGCGCGATTGCCTTGATTCTCCAGAAGCACCCCAACTGGCTGCCGGGCAACGTGATCGAGGCTGTGATGGCGACCGGCACACGGGCGAGCAATCCTGACACACTCTACGGCTGGGGCATCTTCCAGGCCTACACCGCGTCCAACTTTGCCCCGAGCGGGACGGGTTCCGGCGGCAATGTCGCTTCCAGACTTGGGATATACCCCAATCCGTGCCGCACCAGTTTCTACATAAGCTACCCAGCAACGGCAGCCGGCGCTGTTGGCCCGGTCGAGTTCTATGATGTGGCAGGCCGCCTGCTGGGCAGGCTTGGGCTGGCATCTTCAAGTCCGACCGAGGTCAGGCTGGACCAGGCGATCCCGGGAGTGGCTCCGGGCGTCATCTTCGTCCAGATCCCCGGTCGTGAGAGGGCCAAGATCCTGGTTCTCAAGTGAGTTCGCCCGGGCCGGTTTAGCCCCCGGCTACGGTCTCCGGAAAGCTCTTGCGAGGGTTTACCCCCAGCATTAGCATATAGCAAATCAAGGCGGGGAAGCCATCAACCCAGGAGTGTAATCCAATGAGGAAGCTCACTTACTTTTTTGGCGCGGGCAGGGCGGACGGCGATGCGTCGATGAAGGACCTGCTCGGTGGCAAAGGCGCAAACCTCGCCGAGATGTCGCGGATCGGACTGCCGATTCCGGCGGGATTCACGATCACAACTGAGGTGTGCACCTACTTCACTTCACACGGTGGCAAGTACCCCCAGAACCTTGAGCCCGCCGTGCTTGCGAGTCTCAAGCAGGTGGAGCACGCCATGGGCAAGGCCTTCGGGGGGGCGGAGAATCCGCTCCTGGTCTCAGTGCGGTCCGGCGCCAGGGCGTCGATGCCGGGCATGATGGACACTGTGCTCAACATCGGCCTCAACGACCTGACCGTCAAAGGACTTGCTGAAGGAGGCAATGAACGGTTTGCCTACGACTGTTACCGACGGCTGGTGCAGATGTACGGCGATGTGGTTCTTGGGTTGAAGCCCGAAGATGATACTTCTCCCGACCCGTTCGAGACTATCATCAATGAGAGGAAGGCCGCCCGCGGCATTACCAAGGATACCGAACTCGAGGTCGAGGATCTCAAGCACCTGGTTGCCGCCTTCAAGCAGCTGATCAAGCGGACCAAGGGCGTGGACTTCCCTGAGGATCCCTACGCGCAGCTCTGGGGCGCGATCGATGCCGTCTTCAAGTCCTGGAACAACCGGCGCGCAATCGAGTACAGACGGATAAACAGCATACCTGATGACTGGGGCACTGCCGTCAACGTTCAGGCGATGGTGTTCGGCAACATCGGGTGGGACTCGGGCACCGGCGTCGCTTTCACTCGGAATCCCGCCACGGGTGAGAATGTATTCTATGGCGAGTATCTTCTGAACGCGCAGGGCGAAGACGTGGTTGCCGGCATAAGAACTCCGCAACCCATCAATGAAGCGCAGCGCGGCGAGTCCGGTCTTAAGTCGCTCGAGGCGGAGATGCCGGGTGTGTATAAGCAGTTGCTCGAGGTCCGAGTCAGTCTGGAAGCTCACTTCAAGGACATGCAGGACCTCGAGTTCACCATTGAGCGAGGCCGGCTCTGGGTGCTTCAGACCAGGTCCGGCAAGCGCACCGGGCTTGCGGCTCTCGAGATTGCCTTTGACATGCATGCGCAGGGTCTGATCAACCGAGAAATGACCCTGATGAGAATTGAGCCTGAGCAGCTGAATCACATTCTGAGGCCGGTCTTTGATGCTCGCGAGAAGGAGAAGGCCAGAGCTGAGAAGCGGGTGGTCGCAAGGGGCCTGAATGCCGGCCCGGGGGCGGCCAGCGGCAAGGTAGTCTTCAGCTCGGCCCGAGTCCGGGACTTCGTCCAGATCCAGAAGGTGCCCGTGGTCCTGGTCAGGGAAGAGACCAGCCCCGAGGACGTCGGAGGCATGAATCTGGCCCAGGGAGTGCTGACCGCCCGGGGCGGGATGACCTCCCATGCGGCCCTGGTCGCGAGGCAGCTCGGCAAGGTTTGCGTGGTCGGCTGCGAAGCCTTGAGCATCGACTACGACAAGCGAGAGATGACGGTGGCGAAGCACGTTGTCAAAGAGGGGGACGACATATCGATTGACGGAAGCACCGGTGAGGTGATCATCGGCAAGGTACCCACCATCAAGTCCGAGATCGAGCGGGTGCTTATCGCGAAGTCGCTCGCTCCGGAATCGTCCAGGATCTACAACCTCTATAAGACCGTGATGGACTGGTCCGACGAATATCGCAGGCTCAAAGTGCGGGCCAACGCTGACCAGCCGGATCAGGCTGCGATCGCGGTCGCTTTTGGCTGCGAGGGCATCGGGCTGTGCCGCACCGAGCACATGTTCTTCGCCGAGGACAGGATAAACAAGGTGCGCCAGATGATCATGGCATCAACCGCCGCCCAGAAAAGGGATGCCCTCGCCAAAATCCAGCCTTTGCAGCAGGCTGACTTCAAGCAGATCTTCAGGGTGATGGTGGGCAAGCCGGTGACAATACGGCTGCTTGATCCGCCGCTCCACGAGTTTCTGCCCAAGACCGATGACGAGGCCGAAGCTGCAGCGCGCGAGATCGGAGTCAGCAAGCAAGAGATCATGGAGAAGAGCGCGGCGCTCTCCGAGTTCAATCCCATGCTCGGTAACCGCGGGTGCCGCCTCGGGATCACTTACCCCGAGATCTATGACATGCAGGTCAAGGCTATCGCCGAAGCTGCATGTGATTTGGCCACCGAAGGCATCGAGGTCGTACCTGAGATCATGGTGCCCTTGGTCGGTGACGCGAGAGAGCTCTCTTTCATCAGGGAACGAGCGGAGCGGGTGGTGACCGACGTGATGAAAGCCAGGGGCGTAAGCTTGGACTATATGATTGGCACTATGATCGAGATTCCACGTGCCTGCGTGACTGCGCACGAGGTTGCCAAAGTCGCCGAGTTCTTCTCATTCGGCACCAACGATCTGACTCAGATGACTTACGGCCTGAGCCGGGACGATGCCGGCAAGGTGATACGTAAGTACATCGATGTTGGGATAATGAAGCGGGACGTCTTCGAGTCGATCGACACCGCTGGCGTCGGTGGACTGATGAGGATAGCCGTTGAAAAGGCAAAGGCGACACGGCAGGGGATCAAGCTGGGCATATGCGGTGAGCACGGCGGCGAGCCCAGTTCCATAGATTTCTGCGAAGCGATAGGGCTTGATTACGTCAGCTGCTCGCCTTTCAGGGTACCGGTGGCAAGGCTCGCAG
>DATKKY010000165.1:0-2247 GCA_035542695.1 bacterium
GGTGACGATTTACCGTCAGGGCGACTTTGTGGACCTTTGCCGCGGGCCGCACCTGCCATCAACCGGACTGGTGTGTGCCTTCAAGCTGACTTCGCTGGCGGGAGCATACTGGCATGGGGACGAGTCCAAGCCGATGCTCCAGCGGATATATGCGACCGCCTTCGGCTGCGAGGAAGACCTCGCCGCTCACCTGGAACGTCTCGAAGAGGCGAAGCGGCGCGACCATCGCCGGCTGGGCGTGGACCTCGATCTTTACTCG
Organism: bacterium; assembly: GCA_035542695.1. Lineage (GTDB taxonomy): Bacteria > Arandabacterota > Arandabacteria > Arandabacterales > Arandabacteraceae > DATKKY01. Next base: position 260 of record DATKKY010000165.1, read on the forward strand.
ATCCATGAGGAGGCCGGACCTGGGCTGGCGTACTGGCATCCCAAGGGTTCGATCGTAAGGCAGACCATAGAGGACTTCTGGCGGGCGGAGCACACCAAGCGCGGCTACAGCACGGTGTTCACCCCGCACATTGCCCGATCTGCCCTTTGGAAAGCGTCGGGTCACTTGGACTACTACAAAGAGAACATGTATGTCCTCGAAGTCGAGAATGAGGAGTATGTCCTGAAGCCGATGAACTGCGTCGGCCACATCCTGATCTACAAGTCCAAGAAGCGGAGCTACCGGGACTTGCCCATGCGGTTTGCGGAGTTGGGTACGGTCTACCGGCGGGAAAGGTCGGGAACTCTGCACGGGATGATGCGGGTCCGGGGCTTCACGCAGGATGATGCCCATATCTTCTGCACGCGGGAGCAGATCGTCGATGAGTTGGTCGGCGTGATCGACCTCGCTCAGTTCATGCTGCGAACCTTCGGATTCAAGAGCTACGAGGTCAATCTCAGTGTCAGGGATCCCAAGCGCCCGCAGGACTACGCGGGAGTGGGTGACCAGTGGGAAGCCGCTGAGCAAGGCCTGCTCGAGGCTCTCGGCCGCAAGCAACTTCCTTATACTCGGCAGGAGGGCGAAGCGGTCTTCTATGGGCCGAAGATAGACATTAAGCTGCTGGATGCGCTTGGCAGGGGTTGGCAGGGGCCGACCATCCAGTTTGATTTCAATCTCCCGGGCAGGTTGGGAGTGGAATACGTTGCCAAAGATGGGCGCTCTCACAGCGTAGTGATGATTCATCGCACGGTGCTGGGCGCGATGGAACGCTTCATGGCAACTCTGGTCGAGCATTACGCCGGAGCCTTTCCGGTGTGGCTCTCGCCGGTGCAGGCGGCGGTGTTGCCCGTGCTCGCGAAGAACGAGGGATATGCGGCGAAAGTGCTCACCGCGCTCACCGAGGCCGGCGTCCGGGTCGAGATTTCGGGTTCCGAGGATAAGCTGGGATACCGCATCCGGGAGAAGACGCTGGAGAAGGTGCCCTACGTTCTGGTGGTGGGCGACAAAGAGGAAGCTACAGCAGGGGTTTCAGTAAGGAAGCGCAGGGAGGGAGACAAGGGCATTATGCCCTTGAGCCAGTTCACCCAGGCGATCAAGTCGGAGATCGATTCCAGGAATCCTGAGTAGCGGGAGGTGGCTAAGATTAACAAGGGATCCAAGGAAGTCCGGGTCAACGAGCGGATAAGAGTTTCGCAGGTCCGCGTGGTGGACGAGAAGGGTCAGATGGTTGGGGTGTTGAGTACGAGGGATGCAATCGAGAGGGCGCGTGAGCATGGCTTTGATCTGGTAGAGGTCTCCCCGGGTGCCGTGCCGCCGGTCTGCAGGATAATGGACTACGGCAAGTACAAGTACGAGTTGAGCAAGAAGGCCAAGAAGGCCAAGCGCAAACAGCATGTGGTGCATCTTAAGGAAATCAAGATGAGGCCGGGCATTGAGAGCCACGATTACAGTTTCAAGATGAACCATGCTCGGCGGTTCCTTGAGGAGCACAACAAGGTCAAGTTCTCCTTGATTTTCAGGGGCCGGGAGGTTACTCATCTGGATATAGGCATGGCGCTTTTTGACCGAGTCGCGCACGATCTCGCCGAGATAGCCAACATCGAGTCGGGCCCCCGCAAGGAAGGCATGAACGTCATCATGGTGCTCGGTCCCAAACCTGGCTTAATCAAGAAATCTGAAAGCGATTCTGAAGAAGTAGCGGAGGAGGAAGATGTCACGAGTTAAGCGCGCAGTTCAATCACGCAGAAGACGCCGAAAAGTGCTCAGGGCGGCCAAGGGGTATGTTGGATCCAAGCACAGGCTCTACCGCACCGCGCTAGAGACTGTCAAGCGAGCGATGGTGTATGCCTACCGCGATCGTCGCACGCGCAAGCGGGACATGAGATCACTGTGGATAGTGCGGATCAACGCGGCCGCAAGGCCCCACGGCATAGCTTACGGCAGGCTGA
>DATKKY010000166.1:0-13478 GCA_035542695.1 bacterium
CACCTGGTATTTGAGAGCCGGCTCAGAATGGCGGACTCGCTCGTCAGTTACGGTCGCTATGAAGAGGCTCTGGCAGCGGCACGGGCACTCGCCGATGTGGCAGGTAGCGACTCGCGGGTCGCGACGATGGTCAAGAAGGCGGAGTTTGGATACTGGCAGGACGCCGCTGAGATCGCGTTGTCACGCGGTGAGCTTCCGCGCGCCCGGGCCGCCGTGGACTCAGCGCTTGGACGTTTTCCCGACCAGCCGGACTGCGTAGCGCTGCGTGGCCGGATCGAGCGCGAGATGCGCGCCGAGGAGGCCGCACCGACTCGAGCCCCGGAGGCCCGCCCCAGCCGCATGGACGAAACTACCAGACGGGACGTTGAAGCGGCGTACGTGGCGGGTCAAAGCCTCTTCAAAGGTGGGCACCTGGCGGAGGCTGTGGCAGCCTGGGAAAAGGTCGAGACTCTCGCGCCAAACTATCAGTCGGTCCGCACGTATCTGGTCAATGGCTACAAGTATCTGGGGGTCGAGCTCTATACCCAGAACCACCTCCAAGAAGCTGTCGATGTCTGGAGGAAGGCAGCGAAGCTGGAGCCCACGAACGCCGAGATCGCCAACTACATCCGGCGCACCGAGGGCGAAATGGCAAGAATGAGGGACCTCTCCTATGAGCACAGATAAGAGCAACAAACCCGGCGCGGCCAGAGCTTCCGCCAAGGATGGCGGGCGCGACTCTCTGGCCAGAGAATGGCCTCAGGCATCTCAGTTCCGAAAGTCGATCCGGTTTGAGTTCACGCTCTATGTCTCGGTGATCATTCTCGTCTTGATGGCGATCACCGGTTACGTGATCTCCAGTCAGTACGTCAGCACCGTGAGCCGGGGCGTGGTGGACAAGTTGCTGGTCCAGGCGCGCTCCTATTCGGGCCCTGCGGGGAAGCTAGTGATATCCGAGGGCGGGCCCGATGTTCTGCTCCTCAACAACATATGCAAGCGGATTGCCGCGGACAATCACGACGTGTACTGGGCCGGCATCACAGGGAATGATGGTGCCTTCCTGGCTCACACCGACATTGGTCGGGCTGCGGTGTCCGAGCACATGAGGCCGGTCGGAGGCGATCTCTTCACCGACATGCTCGAGCCTCGCGAGGGACTTGCGGCCCGAGGCGATACCATATTCATAGCGGTGCCGGTGTCAGAGAATGGCATGGTCCTCGGCAATCTGGTTGTCGCGGCTTCCCGATCGCCGGTCACCAAAGCGCGCCGCGCATCCATCATGACTGTGGTTTCAATCACGATTGCCATGATCGCAGCCGGCGTTCCGGTGACCGTCTGGCTGCTTCGACGTAAGCTGGGGCCGATCGGCCTGATCACCGACTGCCTCAAGCGCATCAAGTTCGACGATATCTCGCTCGACATACCTTTCTCATCCGAGGACGAATTCGGTTTTCTTGCCGAGACCGTTCGCGTGATGGGCCGTCGGCTCCGGCACGCCCAGCAAGAGCTTGTGGAAAAGGAACGGATGTCCCGCGAGCTGGAGATCGCCCGCGAGTTGCAGGCCAGCATGCTGCCGCGGGTTTACCCCACGGATCCCAACTTCCAGGTTGCCGGCGCCTACATAAGCGCTAAGGAGGTCGGGGGCGACTATTACGACTTCATCGATTACGACGACGGCCGCCTCGGGGTTCTGATTGCGGACGTCTCGGGCAAGTCGCTCCCAGGCATGCTCTTCATGCTGTTGACTCGCGACATCGTGAAGACGCTTGCAAGATCGATCGGCGATCCCGCCAAGTTGCTCTGCGAAGTCAACCGGGAGCTGCTGCGCGATATGAAGAAGGGAATGTTCGTCACCATGGCGTTCGGCATTCTCGACCGCCAAACGGGCCGGTTCGCGTTCGCTTCCTCCGGGCACAATCCCATCCTGCTGGTCAGGGGGTCCAACGGGCCGATAGAGCTGTTGAAAACTAGGGGCTTCCCGCTCGGTATGGTGGGGTCCGAGGCCTATGCGGCCAGGCTGGAGAGCCGCGCGATCACTCTGGGGCCCAACGATTGGGTGGTGCTCTACACGGACGGCGTGAACGAAGCCAAGAATGAGACTGGCGATGAGTTTGGGGTCGATCGTCTGGTCGAGATGGTGGCCGGGTCGCGTGAAGCGAGTGCTGCGGACATGGTCTCGAAGGTGCTTGCCCGCGAGCAGGAATTTGTGGGCAGCGCCCGTCAGTACGACGACATAACTCTGCTGGCACTCAAATGGAGCGCCCAGAGTGTCGATAGAAAGCTGGGGAAATCCCGGGAGACTGCGCATGCCCTCTGAGAGCACTAAACAGGTGACGGTAGTCGTGCCTGCCGACCTCGGGCGGGATTCATCGCGGGCCTTCCTGGTCGATCTCGACGATGCGCTGGATACCACGACCGGCGAGATTGTGCTGGACTGCTCACATCTCTGGAATGTGACCTCGAGCCAGATAGGCATTCTCTGGCAAGCCAAGACCAGGTGCGACGCGGCTGGCATGACCCTGCGGCTCGCCGCTGTAGGAAGCGGTCTCGAGAAAGTGCTGAAGCTGCTTGATCTCTATGATGTCCTGGTAGGCCCACCGGACGCGCCGAGTGCCGTGATGGCCTCCGAGCCGGAGCGGGCAACGGCTGGGCGACCTGCTGCTCCCGAGGGCGCTGCCGCCAATACCCTCGAGCTCGAGTTCGAGGTGAGCACCGAGGGCATTGGCGAGGCCATGGATCAGTTCCGCAGTTTCCTGGCGAGCCTGGGCCTCCCGGAGATGTGCGTCTTTGACCTGGGAACTGCCTTTTACGAGGTGGCCACTAATGCCCGCCAGCACGGCGGCTTGAGAGGTCGAGGCCGGCTCTCCTTCACTGCCGTTTACCAGACCGGCAAGGTCAGACTCACCTTTGTGGATTCGGGCTGCCCATTCGATCCCAGCCGCCAGGCCCCCCATTTTGACGTGCAGCAAGCGATCAGGCAGCACCAGAACCGCGGTATAGGCCTCTTTTTGGTCAAGAAGCTGATGGACTCGATATCTTACGAGCGCGTGGGTGACAAAAATGTGGTTTGCCTTGAGAAAGGCGTGAAGAAGTAGAGGAGGCGCACTGATGCTCGAGACCACAAGGATCGACGACAAAACGGTTGTCATCAAGCCGGGCAGGGTTCTTGACAGCAGCAATGCTGAGGACATGAGCCATGCCATCGATGTCGCCGTTGGCAGCGGATTTAGGTTCATTGTTCTGGATATGGCGGAGCTGGAAGTGCTCTCATCAGCCGGCGTCGGATCGATCATAGGCTCGGTTGACGTGCTGCGCGCTTACGGTGGGGATATCGTGCTTTGCAGCGTTCGGGGCATGGTGCACCACATCTTCGAGATTCTCGACCTGTGCGACTACCTCACGATTGAAGGGAGCAGTGAAGAGGCCCTGAACTACTGCACATCGAGGGTCTAGGATGGCAGATGGCAGCGTGAACGAAAGCCAGACGCGGACAGGACTCGCCGAGCGGCCCTCGGCGGAGACCGCCCACCCGCACGAGCGGCAGACCCTCGCGCTGGACGCCCTTGCGAAGCTGACCCGCCAGTTCTCGGCCAGACCCGATTTCGATCATCTCATAAACGTGATCCTGATGACGTTGTGCGGTCAGTTCGCCGTGGCCAACTCCTTTGCCGTTCTGAAGAAGCCACGATTGCCGGGTGCTGCCTGGGCGTTTTACGGCACGGGAAGGTTCAAGGCCGATACCGCCTTGAAGGCGGTCTGCCAAGAGGCGGAAAGCTTGGACTGGCTGGGTGCTGACGGTCAGATCTGCCGTGTCTGCGATCTTAAGCGTCTTGTCGGCTCGGCCCGCGTCATATCGGCTCTTGCCGAGGCCGACGTCGCTGTCCTTTGCCAGGTGGTCCACATGGACGCCATCGTGGGCGCGATTGGTCTGGGCCGCAAGGTCTCGACCAAGCCCTACACCGCGAAAGACCTCGGACTGATTCACTCAGTGATCAACACCATCACTCCGCTCATCGCCAACACCTATATGTTCTGGGAAATGGTGAACCTCAATGCCGAGCACCTGGACATCATCAACAGTGTCCGGCAGGGCATCTTTGTCTTCGACCACGATTGTCGGCTCAAGCGAATCAACTCCGCCGGGCTCGGCATCGTCAAGCCGGGGAGCGACTCCGATCAGGGGCCGCTCAAGGACGCGCCGATCGAAATGGTCTTTCCTCCAGCGGTGTTTGCGGGCTGGGCGCAGCAGCTAAGGGATGCAATCGCCGGCGAGTCGAGGTGCGTGCCTAAATCTCTGGTAGTGCGACGTGGTGGCGCCGACCACGCATACAGTGTCGGCCTGAGTGGCGCGGCAACAGGCGCGGCTCGAACCGTGGTGCTCACCCTGGATGACGTGACCGCCGAGAAACAGGCTGAACACCGGCTGTACGATCTAGACCGGACCGCAGCGGCGACCTGGGGAGCGGGTGGGGAGAGCTTCGAGGAGACTCTGCACGGCTTGGCTGCGGGCCTGGACGGCATAAGCTCAGCGCTGGCCTCAGGTGATGTCCCAGAAGCCAATGCCGCTGTCGCTTCACTGAAGAGCCTGCTGGCCGGCCAGGGGTGTTTTGCCCCCGGTCCTCAGGACGTCGCTGACATTGCTGGTAACATGCAGAAAGGCAACCTCAACTCCGTCGTGAGCGACGTGCTTTCCTTCGTGAAAGTGCAACAGCGCTACAAACAACTCGCGATCTCGCTTGACCTCGACTTCGCGCTCCCGGACATGATCCTCAACCCGGATCAGATTGCGGTAGTCCTGCTCAACCTCTTGAGCAACGCCCGAGACGCGATCGGTGAATCGGGCAGAGCCGATGGCAGTATCTCCGTACGAACGATCTGCCGAGGCGGTGAAGCCGTGCTCGTAGTGTCGGACAACGGAGCCGGGGTAGAGCCATCTATTGCGGCACGCCTCTTCAAAGAGCAGGTCACTGGCAGGGCCACCGGACGCGGTTGCGGGCTTGTCATCTGCGGCAAGATCATCGGGGCCCACGGCGGCGAGGCCTCGGTCGAATCCTGCCCCGGCCGGGGCACCAGCATCTCCGTTCGATTTCCGGTCAAGGCGGCCGCCGGCCGCAAATAGGCTGCCCGCCGAGCAAGCTGCCCATAATGGCGGGTGGCGCCCGGCCACCCTTTCGCTCTAAGCGCTCCACCCAGCCTCACGCCTCCACACCATTCGAGGGTTGCCCCCGGTGAAGGAAGTATGGTATAATGAAAAGCCGGAGGGCTTATGTTGCGTCGATTGCCCCAGGAGCTTGCTGCTTGGGCCATCATGGGCGTCCTCGGAGCTGTCGGTGTCGCCTATGGCCACGGGGCCGCCGATTTGCTCGCCTACGATCGGACTGGCCCGGCCGGCCTTGGCTCGCCCGCCCTGGTTTCCCTCGAGGCATCCTGGAATGCCGTCGCTCTCTCCGACTCGGTCTTGGGCTTTGGGTCGGTCACCACAGGCCAGACCCACTCGCTCGGCGTGACCTTGACCAATAACCTGGACATCCCGGTTGATGTCACCCGTGCGGGCTTCGAGGAGAGCGTCTTCTGGACTGACCTCGGTCCCATGGAGATTCCTGCTCACGCGAGCCATGATTTCCAGGTCTATTTCTCATCGATCCAGGACGTCAACTACACGGATTTTCTCACCATAGATGTCGAGGCAGCGCCGGCCGGTGGCCCCAGCGCCATAGGCCATTCCCTGGTCGCCCGAGTCTCGGCCCAGGCGGCATATCCTGATACCTATTACAGCGTCACCCAGAACAAGTGGGGACAGGAGCTCAAGGCAGTCCTGACCGATCTGATCGACGGGCACACCGCGCTCGGTTACAACACTGCGCGGGACAGCATGTACGGCTCAATCGATAATGTCGCTGGCTGGGTGGAATGCGTTTACACAGGCCGCAAGGCCTTCTTCAACACGCGAGCGGGCGCGACCGCGAACAACTTCAATTGCGAGCACACCTGGCCTCAGAGCTTCTCCAACGATGCCGAGCCGATGCGGTCGGACATCTTTCATCTCTATCCCACTGACGAGACCGCAAACACCAAGCGGGCTGATCTGGATTTCGGCGTGGTGACCTCGGTCACGTGGACGGTGGGAGGGTCCAAGCTGGGAACCGACGCTCAAGGCCAGCAGGTCTTCGAGCCGCGCGATGTGCACAAGGGCAACGTCGCCCGCAGCATCTTCTACTACGTTATACGTTACAACGGGGCCTACAACCACTGGGAGAATGCCTCCAAAATGGAGAGCTGGTTGCGCATTTGGCATGTGACCTCCCCGGTGGATAGCGCCGAGCAGGCTCGGAACCGGCACATCTACAAGCTTCAACACAACCGCAACCCCTTCATCGATCATCCTGAGTTGGTGGACCGCATCTCGAGCTTCTTCGGCACCGCGGTTCATACGGTCTCGCCCGAGATCGCGGTAGCTCCCGGGGATTTCTCGTTTGGGACAATTGGCTTTGACACCACCGCCTGCTACTACGTGGCGATAATCAACACGGGTGAGGATACGCTCCGCGTTTCCTCGATAAGCTCGACCAACCCCGCCTTCACCGTCGGCACCGGCAGCCTCAACCTTGCTCCCGAGTCTTTTGCTTATGTCGCGGTCACCTACGCGTCGGGAGAGACGGCGCTTACCGACTCGACCAAGATCGTGGTATCCAGCAATGACAGCGACGAGAGCCTGATCCAGATTCCTGCGAGTGTCGAGGTTGGCGGGAACGCTGGCGTTGCCGGCCGGCCGCTGGCGGAGATTCGCCTATACCAGAATCAGCCCAATCCGTTCGGGCGCGAAACAACTATCTCATTCGAAATAGCGAGGCCCCAACCGGTCAGCCTTACCGTCTATAACATAAGGGGCCAGATGGTTAGCCGGATTCTTCGGGGGGACTGGCAAGCTGCGGGCCGTCACGAGGTTCACTTCACGGCCGCCGGTCTGCCTCCAGGAGTCTATTATTGTCGCCTGGCCGCGGGTGGCAAGGTAGAGACCAAGTCCATGCTGTTTCTTGCTCGCGGCCGGTAATAGCAGGCTCAGCGCTTCACAACGCGGAGAGGCACGCTCCAATGGCGGTCCGCATTGTAATTACGCCCGAAGACACCATGTGGTGGCTTATGCGGCCGGAGTTCCTTGCCGACGTTGACGAAGTGGTACTCGACCCGGCGGACTACGACCGGGTGAAGCGCGAGCGGCTGGACTCTGAGTACCGGGCCGTCGTATGGAAGCGGCTGCAAGTCCTCGGCGACAACGGCATGCTTCGGTCGGATTCCGTCAAGATAGACTGGGATCATCTCAATCTCATGGCCGAGCGCAAGATCCGCGAAATCCTGTGCGACAGTGAGAAGACGCGGATCTTCGTCTCCGACATGCTCTTCGCCTACCGGTACTGGGTCGAGTTCAATCAGCAACGGCTTGACATCATGCCGATCGAGGACGATTATGCCGAGAGCGTCAGGCTTCACATGCCCGTCTGGAGGAGCGATCTCGCGCTCCTTGAGAGGCGGGGCAAGATGGCCTTCGTTGAAAGGCCGGAGATAGTGGAGCAGACCGCAAGATCCATACTGGTCAGGGTCTGCAGCCTGCGGGAGATCACGATCCATCACGCGGGCGTGGCCTTTGCCTCGATGAAGGAGTTCCAGCCTTTCCTGAAGTACACCGACTGCGGGCCGGATACGCCGCTTCCGCCAGGCGCGCTTGAAGTGATCAGGGGCTACTTGCCGAGGGAGCCTTGGTCACCAAGCAGGGACCTGCCGATTGAGCCGCAGATGGACTTCCTGCGCTTCGATCTCACCAAGCGCGGTTTTTGGGAACACATATCCGAGCTCCGCGCGAGCCACAAAGGTGTCAGGGCCGCGCTGGGCTCCATGCTCGCCTATCTTGATGACATGGCTCGGAGCCTGGTCGGAGGTTGCCTTGACGCCGAGGCGGTCAACGGCTATCTCAGGACCAGCGAGGAGCTCGACGACTTGGAGCTTGCCGGCCGTCGGACCTCGGCCTACTTGAAGAAGTCTCTATATGGCCTGTCGCTGGTTCCGACGCGCGCCTTGTCCCGGATGCTGCGCATCGCGTCGGGGGAGGAGATGCCGGCGGGCGAGACTGCCCCTGGGCAGCTAGGCCAACCGGACCAGGCCAAGCAAGGCAGTGTGGCACAAGCACCGCCCGCGTATTATGGCATTCTTGAAAGCCTGCTGGACCTGACCCAATCCAAACCGCCACGCCAGGCCAAGCCCCATCGCCGCAGAGCCAAGGTCAAGATTCCGGGCTTCTGGCGAACCACAACCTAGCCCACCGGCCCCAGGCCTGCCGTTCGCTGTCCTAGTCGGTAAGCTTAAATCTGAAGAGCTTATATGGCTGCGTCCGGCTGGTCCCGAGGTTGAGCTGGGACGTAGTCACATGCATGTAGCCTCCGGGCCCACGGGCGAAGCTATCGGGCCAGATGAGCTGCGGGTCTCGAATCAGGACTTGGGTGTTGCCGATGGAAGCGAAGACCTTTATGGCCCCGTTCTCGACGTCCGTAAGATAGAGGTAGCCTTCGGGTCCGAACTCCATGCCGTCGCAAGGTCCCGTCGTTCCCAGTGATTCGACCCTGGCTGCCAGTTGCGGCGCTGTGAGGGCTGGGTCCAGTAGGTACTGGGTGCCGATGCGGTAGAGGTTGCGGGCAGTCAGGGCGTGATAATAGAGATACTCGCCGGTCGCGTCCAGCGCCAGGCCGTCAGCGTGGACGTGCGGAGTGCGACCCCCGGGACGCCACTCGGAGCCGCCGATCCTGAGCACGATGTCCTCAGATTTGGTGGTCGGATCGTCGGCGAGCACCCGCCGGGCAGTGCCGGTTGCGAGGTCAACCACGATTATGGCTCCCAGTCCCGAGTCGGTTATGTAGGCGACGTTGCGGCGGGAGTCCACCCGGACATCATTCAGGTAGCTTGTGGGCGGCGCGATCGTGGCATCGAACTGGATCTCCTGCACCACTTTGTCCTGGCGGATGTCGATCTTTAAGAGCTTGGCGCCATCGGGGATTACACCCTCCATGCGGGGACTTGCTGCATCAAGCGCCCACAGGTAATCGTCGCGGTCAACGCAAACGCTCTGGACGCAGACGAAGTGCCGCGCGGGGTCGACTGCGGGCCCCCAGGTGTTCCACTCCTGGTCGGGGATGGGCCAGACCCTGCCTCCGGCCCGGATCTCGCCCACCGAGACCGTCGGGTCTGCCGACCATCTGGGGAAACACACGAATATCCGGCCATCCCGCGAGACTGCCACTCCGGTCCAGAGCTCGTCAGAAAGTGCGATCTCCTCTAGCACCGGCGGAGTCTTGGGGAGCTTGGCCGCTGCCGCGGACTTCCCCGCCTGAGGATTGCCGCGGGATCCGCTCTCGAGACTCTGCCGCATTCGGCTCAGGCGTCCGCCACAGCCGCCAAGCGCCACTATGAGCGCTGCGACCAGCATGCCATGCAGGATCGTGATTGTGATCCGCGTGCTTCGGCTCGTTCTCTTTGGCATGAGATCACCTCCGACTAGCCGGCCCCAGCTTGGTGCAGGGCCGCTTGCGCCTGCCCAGGCCGAGATAGCCGGCAACCAATTGACCTTTGAGCAACTGGATGGCCTTGGCCGGATCGACCCCCTTGGGGCAGACCCGGGAGCACTCGCCAGCGAAGTGGCAGCGGAAGACGCCGTGCCGCGAGGCTGCCACGCTCGTTCGCAGGGCCGCGCCGCCGTCGCGGGAGTCGTTGTTGTAGCGGAGTGCCTGCGCTAACGGCATCGGGCCCAAGTATCGAATGTCAGTTGCAAGCGTGGGGCAGGCCGCCATGCAGCAACCGCACTTGATGCAGAAGCTGAACTGCAGGTAGCGCTCGAGGTCCCCGGGCGATTGGTAATACTCGCCATCGGGATTGTCGATCTCAGCTTGGTCCTCCCTTTGAATGAAAGGCATGATCTCCTGGTGTTTTTCGATCATGGAGGTGAGATCAGGCACCAGGTCCCTAATGATGTCGAAGTTGGGCAGGGGTCCGAGCGTGATTTGCCCCCGGGCCACTTCCAGGATTTGGGTGTTGCAAGCCAGCCGCGGGCTTCCATTCACCAGCATGCCGCACGCGCCACATACTCCCATGCGGCAGGACGATCTCCAGGTGAGACTCTGATCCAGGTTTTCCTTAATGTAGTAGAGACCGTCGAGCACCGTCATGCCGCTCTTCAACGGCACGCGATACGCCGTGATGCTGGGCCTGGCGTCCTTGCCGGGCGTGTAGCGCCGCACGTGGAAAGTGATCTCTGCTCCCGGTGCGATAGCCGGTGTCATTGCTGGTGCCATACTCAGTCCGATCTAGCCGCCTACGTACACTGCGGCAGGTGCTGCAAGGCCCGAGGCCGCCTTGTGGGCTGCGAACGCCGCCCAGGTGCCGAATCCGAGCAAGGCGAGCCCCACGACGATCAAGGCAACGGTGAGAGCTTGTTCGGCTGCGGGTCTCAATGTCAATTCCAGCAGCATGGTCCTCAGGCCGAAGAGACCATGATAGAGGCCAAAGCCCAGCAGCAGAACGTAGCCGACGGTCAGGGCCAGGCTCGCATCCCTCGCCTGCGAATTGGCGGGAGACACAGCCTGTTCAGCCGGGTGCGCCACGAAGAGGCCCGTCTGACCCCCGAGGTGCATCGTGGTCATGTGAAGCCCAAGCAAGGCGACCATGACGACCCCGGCAACCATGTGCCAGGTCCAGTACCCGGTCTCGCCTCCGCCTGGCTTGGTCTCGCGCATTTGCATGCTCATTTTTCCTCGCCGCCTACTTCACAAACCCCAGAAACTCCGCGCCCCCAGCCAGCAGGAACAGCAGAGCGACCGCCATCATCACCAGCAACAGGGGCCGCTGGACTCTGAGTGAAGTCTTATAGGGATAGACCGGTTCGAAGGGTTTTCCGACCGCCAGGCCCAGCTCCACCAGAACGAGGCGGATGCCATTGAAGCCGTGGTAGGCGAAGGCCGCAAACACCAGGAATTCACCCACCCGGAAGGCCGGTCGGTCGAAAAACCCGCCGGCTGCCCACAAATAGACATGCCAAGCCCGCAGGGCCGTCACGAAGATATGCAGCACCAGATAGACCACGAGCCCAAGACCGGTCAGCCGGTGCAGGGCGTAGGCGTAGCGCTCAATTCCCCAGCGACCTCCGCCTAACCAGCCCCAGATACCCAGCCGGTTGGGGTAACGCTCAGTACTCGCGGGCGCCGGGCTGCCAGCGCGTGATTGTGACTGGCTTGTAGCCAAGTCTCGGTCCTCCATCGGTCCTTCTCACCAGCGTGTGCTTGAGGAAGTGCTCGTCGTCACGCGCTGGGAAGTCCCGGCGCGCGTGCGCTCCTCGGGATTCCTGGCGCGCCAGCGCTGCCGTGAGCACTGCCTCAGCCAGCTCCAGCAGGTTGGCGGTCTCCAACGTGTGCACCAAATTGGAATTGTAAACGCGGCCCTTGTCCGCAATCGACACCCTCTCGAAGCGCTGCGTGAGCTCGCGCACCCGGTTGAGCCCCTCGCGCATCGAGTCGCCGTCTCGGAAAACTCCGGCGTGGCGGTCCATGATCTCGCCGAGCTCCCGCCGGAGCCGGTAAGGATTCTCGTCCCCACTCCGGCCGAGCAAGCTCCGGAAGATCCGATCCTCCTCTTCGCGGCCGGCCGCCTCCGCCGCGGCAGAAGCTTGCGGCTTCTTCGCCAGGTACTTGGTGATCTCCCGGCCGGTGATCGCTCCCCAGGCCAGACACTCGGCGGTGGAATTGCAGCCCAGCCGGTTGCCGCCGTGAAGCGAGTTGCAGGCGACCTCGCCGGCGGCCCAGATGTTCTCAATCGAGGTCCGGCCGTCGATATTGGCTTCGATGCCGCCCATGGAGTAGTGCGCGGCCGGCCGGACCGGCATCGGGGTGCGGATCACATCCAGACCAAGCAGCTTCATGCAGATCTCGCGGACCTGCGGCAGGCACTTGTTGATCTTGTCGGCTCCCAGGTGGGTCAGGTCCAGCCTGATGTACCCGCGGCCGTCGGTGTCCTCAAAGCCGCGGCCTTCCAGGATCTCGCTCATCTCGGAACGAGACACGATGTCGCGCGGCGCTAGCTCCATGGACTTGGGTGCATACTTCTCCATGAACCGCTTGCCGTCCTTGTTGATGAGAAAGCCGCCCTCGCCCCGGCAACCCTCGGTCATGAGAATGCCCGAGGGCACAAGCCCGGTCGGGTGGAACTGAATGAACTCCGGGTCCTCAAGCGCAAGCCCCGCGCGGTAAGCCAGCGCCTGGCCGTCGCCTGTGACCGTCTGCGAATATGTGGTGAACCCGTAGAGCACGCCCAGCCCGCCGGTCGCCATGAGCAGCGCCTTCGCGCGGATCAAGAGGAACTCGCCCGTGGTCAGGTCCAGCGCGGTGACTCCAGCGAAGCGGTCGCCGTCCATCACCAGCTTGGTGACGAAGACCTCATCGTAGCGCGTGAAGCCTTTGAACCTGAGCAGATGATCGTAGAGGGTTTGCACTTCGAAGAAGCCGGTCTTGTCGGCTGCCATGCAGGCGCGGGGAAACGAGTGCCCCCCGAAATGCCGCTGCATGATCCGCCCGTCATCCCGCCGCGACCACGGTACGCCCCAGTGCTCGAGCAGGCGAATCTCGTCAGGCATCGCGGCGACGAAGCGCTCGACCACATCCTGGTCGGCAAGGAAGTCCGAGCCCCGGACGGTGTCCGAAGCGTGTAACTCGGTGCTGTCGCCTTCCTCCGGCCGCATCGCTGCGGCGGTGCCGCCCTCGGCGCAAACCGAATGGGCGCGCGGGAGTTGGAGCTTGGAGACGATGCCGATATCGACTGCGCCGGCAGACCTCATCAGCATCTCAACTGCCGACCTCAGACCCGCAAGCCCTGATCCAAGGATCACCACGTCGTGAGTGATGGTTTGATCCAACGAAACCCCCGTAGCCGGCCCATTGCCAAGGCCATGTTCAGACGAGCCTAAGGGCGCGCTCGGTCGGTTGTCAAAAGGTTTTCCCGGCTGGCCCGGCCCCAAACCTGTTGACACGCCGCGGGCTGGGGCTTAAATAATGCTTCTAGATACTTCGTGCGGTCGCGCAAGCGCCGCGTGGGGAGCTGTGATGGAAGCTGTGGTTGGGGGGAGGCACGCCGGGTGGCAACCCTCGCGAGCTTGGCCAAAACAAGCTAAGCTTCGCAAGCTTCGGGGACGATATTTCTAGTGTACAAGAACTGGGTTCGGGCGCGGAACCATATGGCGCCGGGCCGGAAATCGAAAGCACTCGCATCGTAACGGAGGATCCATGAAATTCCAGGTCCGTGGTGTCACAGCTACATCTTGCCGGCTCCAACCTCTTCGGCCTCCCGGCGCTTTGCGGGGGGGCATGCTGGAGAAGGGTTGGGTGATCGCCAACCACATCTTCATGTCGGTCCACGCCGCCTTCCTGTTCCCGTACGACATCGAGCGGATCATGGCCAGCGCGGGCGCGCGG
>DATKKY010000167.1:0-3908 GCA_035542695.1 bacterium
CCGTGATGCGGATCTTCATGCTACAGGGCTTGATCATTGGGTTCATCGGCACCGCTATAGGCACTGCTGGTGGGGTGGTCCTGTCGGTCGTGGTGGACAAGTACAAGCTGATCCAGTTGCCGGGGGATGTTTATTTCATCAGCTCGGTTCCAGTGAGGCTGCAGGCCGGGGATATCACGGCGGTAGCCCTGGTAGCTATGCTGATCTCCTTTGCCACCACCTTCTATCCTGCATGGCAGGCCTCGCGGCTTGTTCCGGTGGAGGCCATTAGATATGAATGATCAAGTGGTGCTGGAGGGGCGCTCCCTGGTCAAGACCTATGTGTCGAGCTACGAGACCATTCGGGTGCTGCGGGGGGCCAGCCTGTCGGTGGCAAGCGGCGAGATCGTCGCCATCGTAGGGCCCTCAGGCGTTGGCAAGAGCACGTTGCTTCATATTCTGGGTGCGCTCGACCGCCCCGACGATGGCACCGTGCTGGTCGAAGGGGTGGACATCTTCTCGCAGGGGGAGAAGGGCATCGCGGCCTTCCGGAACTCCAAGTTCGGCTTCGTGTTTCAGTTTCACCATCTGCTTTCGGAGCTGACGGCCCTGGAAAATGTGATGATGCCCTGCCTGATAGCGGGTCTGGACATGGGGGAGAGCCGGGAGCGGGCGAGGCAGATGCTGGCTAACGAGGTAGGCTTGGTGGGAAGGCTCCAGCACCGACCGAGGGAGCTCTCCGGCGGCGAACAGCAGCGGGTAGCGGTGGCCCGGGCCCTGGTGATGAAGCCCGCCGTGGTTTTGGCTGATGAGCCGTCCGGCAATCTGGACCCCGATTCGAGCATTGCCCTTAACGACCTCATTTGGAGCCTTAGGGACCGGCACGGCCAGAGTTTCGTGGTAGTGACCCACAACATGGAGCTGGCTGGGCGCGCCGACCGGGCGCTAAAACTATTTGACGGCGTGCTCGAAGCAGTTAAGATATAGTGAGAAAGGGGATAACTCCAATGCTGTGCGACAATTGCGGCAAAGAGATTGCAAAGGTTCACTACAAAGAGATCAAAGATGACAAGACCATCGAATGCAATCTCTGCGAGAAATGCGCGCTGGAGAAGGGGCTCCACGTGTCGCCCAAGAAGCAGGCCTTCTCTATATCCAACATCCTGGCGGGTATGGCCGACGAGGTCGGATCATCCACTGCCAAGTGCCAGGGGTGCGGCTTGACCTATGCCGAGTTCCGGGAGACTGGCCGGCTGGGTTGCTCCGAGTGCTACGACGCTTTCAAGGAGCAGCTGAGGCCGCTGTTGAGGAGAATCCACGGGTCCAACGTCCACACAGGCAAGAGCCCCCACGCGACCGAAGGCGTGCTGGAGAAGATCCGCGAGATCGAGGACCTGAAGCTGGCGCTCAAGCATGCGATAGAGCGGGAAGACTTCGAGAAGGCTGCAGAGATTCGGGACAAGATAAAGGACCTGGAAAGCAAGGCAAATGAGAGCCCTGGCGAGGGGGAGGCCGGTAAGTGACCATTACGGAGATGGCCAAGACTTCGAGCCCCTGGCTTGATGGCAGCGGGAAACACGCGGAATCGGTGGTCAGCAGCCGGGTCAGGCTGGCCAGGAACATCCATGGGATCCCGTTTACCCATCATGCCAAGCCGAGGGATTTGGAGCGGTCCATGGCCCTGGTCAGGGAAGCGCTCCAGGCTTCCACTACGCTTGGCCGTGGCACGCTCGTGGTGATGGACGAATTGGATGAGCTTGACCGGCAGTTCCTGGTTGAGCGCCATCTGGTGAGCCAGGAACATGCGGAGAAGTCACCCCACCGGGCGATGGTGGTCGGCGACGGCGAAATGGTCAGCGCCATGATCAATGAGGAGGACCATCTAAGACTGCAGGCGATCCAATCGGGATTTGAGGCCATGGACGCCTGGAGGATCCTCGAGCGGCTGGACGAGGAGCTGGACGGACGGCTGGACTACGCCTTCTCTTGCGAATGGGGCTATCTGACCGCCTGCCCGACCAATACCGGGACGGGGCTCAGAGCTTCGATGCTGGTCCACTTGCCTGCTTTGGTGCTGACGGGCCAGATAAGCAAGGTGCTGCACGGTATAAGTCAGATGGGGCTTGCTGTACGGGGCTTCTATGGGGAAGGCAGCGACGTGATGGGAAATCTCTTCCAGGTGTCCAATCGCACGGCCCTGGGAGTCTCCGAAATCGACATAATACAGAGTCTCGAAAGAGTGGTTCGGCAGGTGCTTGATTACGAAGCGCAAGCAAGGCAGATTTTGTTAAGGGATGCCCGCTCTCAGATCGAAGATAAGGTATGGAGGGCATACGGCATACTGAAGTACTGCCGGAAGGTGACTTCACATGAAGTGATGTCGCTTGGTTCTGCGGTACGGCTGGGGAAGTCCATGGGTTTGATCGAGAGGATTTCCGCAGCGGGCTTGAATAATATGCTCTTGGTATGCCAGCCAGCCCACCTGCAAAAGCGATTTGAGAGGGAAATGGATCCAGCAGAACGGGACATGGTGAGGGCCGACTTGGTGCGCAAGATCATGGCCGAAGAGGAAGCCCGAACTAACACTGGATAGGGCACCTTGCCGATGGAGGCATTCTAATGCAGGACAAGTTCACAGACAGAGTGAGAAGAGTGATGTTCCTTGCGCGCGAGGAAGCCGCGAGACTGCATCATGATTACATAGGAACTGAGCACCTGCTGCTCGGGATCGTGCGAGAGGGTGAGGGCCTTGCGGCTGCCATCCTCACCAATCTGGGGCTCGATCTGGATGTTCTGAGAAGGACTATCGAGAGCATGGTGCCCGCCTCCAGCGGCTCAGTCACGATCGGCGAGATCCCCTTTACACCCAGGGCTAAGCATGTGCTGGAGCTCTCGGTGGACGAAGCCAAGCTTCTGGGTCACAACTACGTTGGGACGGAGCATCTGCTGCTTGGCCTGATCCGGGAGGGTGACGGCATTGCTGCCCGTGTTCTGCTCGAGTTCGGTGCTGACAAGAAGAAGGTAAGGGATGAGACCCTGAGGCTCTTGGGAGGTTCGGCGCGGACCCACAAGGGGGCCAAGCATGAGACCAAGACCGAGACGCCGGCACTTGACCAGTTCGGCAGGGATTTGACCGAGTTGGCCCGGCAGGGCAAGCTGGACCCGGTGATCGGCCGGGATGTCGAGATCGAGCGCGTGGTTCAGGTTCTCTGCCGCCGGAAGAAGAACAATCCGGTGCTGATCGGCGAGCCTGGCGTGGGCAAGACCGCGATCGTGGAGAGCTTGGCCACCAAGATAGTGGACAACAAGGTGCCCGAGATTCTAAGAAACATGCGGGTGGTCGCTCTGGACCTGGCGGCAATCGTCGCAGGCACCAAGTACCGGGGGCAGTTCGAAGAGCGCTTGAAGTCGATCATCAATGAGATCCGGGAAGTCCACAACACCATAGTCTTCATAGACGAGCTGCACACCATCGTGGGCGCCGGCGGGGCTGAGGGTGCTATAGATGCGTCCAACATGCTCAAGCCTGCCCTGGCACGGGGCGAGCTCCAGTGCATCGGAGCCACCACACTTGATGAGTATCGCAAGTACATAGAGAAGGACGGCGCTCTGGAGCGAAGGTTCCAGCCGATTATGGTGTCGCCGCCCACGGTCGAGGAAACCATCGAGATCATCAGAGGTCTGAGGGATAAGTATGAGGCCCACCATCGGGTCAGGATCACGGACGAGGCGGTCGTAGCTGCCGCCAGACTATCAGAGCGCTATATCAAAGACCGGTATCTCCCGGACAAGGCAATTGACGTCGTGGATGAAGCCGGTGCGAGGGCCAGACTCTCGGTGACATCGGTTCCGCCGGATATTCGGGAGCTCGAGGGCAAGCTGGACAAGCTGATAGTGGACAAGGAAAGCTACATCAAGAAGCAGGACTT
>DATKKY010000168.1:0-14428 GCA_035542695.1 bacterium
ATATTAGGGCAAGTGCTGCCTATCGGCGGCACGTCGCCGGCGTGCTGGTCGCGCGCCTCTTGCGCGAGGCCTGGCGTGACCTCGCGGGGGCGGACCCTGGCGGGGCTTGATAGTCGGCGGTCAAAAGAAGGAGAGAGGGAGAGCTCATGCTTGACAAGCTGGCAGTGGAAATCAACCGGATCGCACGGGAGGAACGCGACTACGTCGCCGACCTCCTCCAGCGGATCATCAGGATACCGAGCCCCAGCACGCAGGAAGAGGCTGTGATCAAGCTGCTCAAGCAGGAGATGGAGAGCTTTAAACCCGCCCAAGTGATGATCGATTCAATCGGCAACGTGGTCGGGAAGTTCGGGAGCGGCAAGC
Organism: bacterium; assembly: GCA_035542695.1. Classification (GTDB taxonomy): domain Bacteria; phylum Arandabacterota; class Arandabacteria; order Arandabacterales; family Arandabacteraceae; genus DATKKY01. The sequence goes on from DATKKY010000168.1 coordinate 364, forward strand.
GCGTCCTGCTTTATGATTCCCACGTGGACACCGTGGGCGTGGGGGATCCCGCCGGCTGGAAGGTCGATCCCTTCCTGGGTGCGCGCCGTGACGAGGTGATTTACGGCCGCGGAGCTTCCGACAACAAGGCCGGGATCGCCTGTATGGTCGCCGGGCTCAAGATTCTGACCAGGCTTGCCCGCGAAGGCGACTTCACGCTTTATGTGGTGGGCATCGTCCAGGAGGAGGACTGTGAAGGCCTGGCGCTAAGCGTGCTTATGGAGGGCAGCCAGATCAAGCCCGAGTGCGTGGTCCTGGGCGAGTGCACCAATCTTGCAGTCAACCGCGGGCACCGCGGGCGGGCCGAGATCGAGGTGACGACGCGCGGGCGCTCGTGCCATGCCAGCGCTCCGGAGCGCGGCGAAAACGCCATCCACAAGATGACGCCGATCATTGACGGTATCAAGCACCTAGCGGACCGGCTCTCGTCCGATCCCTTCCTGGGCAAGGGCTCGATCGCCGTCACCAGCGTCGAGTGCGCGACCCCCTCCCTCAATGCAGTGCCGGACCTTTGCAAGATCTACGTGGATCGGCGCGTAGTGCCCTCCGACACCCGGGAGACGATAGCGAGGGAGATTGATGAGATAGCCCGGTTCACTGGGGCTGAGGTCAAGCTCTCCCGCTATGCACGGGCGAGCTACAAGGGTTTCACCCAGGAACGCGAGAAGTTCTTCCCGGCCTGGACGGTGGCTCAGGACTCGCGGGCAGTCACCAAGGCGGTGGCGACCTACGAGGCCCTCTTCGCCGGCCGTCCCGCGATCAGCAAATGGGTGTTCTCCACTGACGGCAATTACTCGATGGGAATGCGGTCGATCCCGACTATCGGGTTCGGCCCGGCTGAAGAGCGGCATGCCCACTCGGCAGACGACCAGGTCAGGGTGGACGACCTGTGGAAGTCCGCCGCTTTCTATGCGCTTTTCCCGTTTGTATATTCAGCGTAGGGGCAGAGACAGGCAAGGAGATGACCATGGATCTCAGGGGTAAGCACTTCATATCCGACATGGATTGGACGCGGGATGAAATCGAGGAGCTCTTGGCGACGGCCGCCTCGCTCAAGGCCAAGACGAAGAAAGGTGTCCCGCACAAGTACCTCGACAGCAAGACACTCTTCATGATCTTCTTCGAGCAGTCCACTCGCACCCGCAACGCTTTCGAAACCGGCATGACTCAGCTCGGCGGGCACGCCAACGATCTCTTGGCAAGCTCGATTCAGATCGCCCACGGCGAGAACGCCTACGACACCGCCAAAGTCTTGAGCCGCTATGGCCACGGCATCGCGATCCGGAACTGCGACTGGAAGGTTGGGAACAAGTTCATAAATGAAGTTGCGCGGAACGCTACCATCCCAGTGATCAACATGCAGTGCGACTATTACCATCCGACCCAGACCATGGCCGACCTGATGACCATCCGGGAACGCTTCGGGCGCAATCTGGCAGGTCTCAAGTTCACGTGCTCGTGGGTCTTTGCTCCCAAGTACGTCCGGCCGATCTCGGTGCCGCAGTCGCTCGTGCTCTTGATGACCAGGTTCGGCATGAAGGTGACCCTGGCCCACCCGAGCGAGTTCAAGCTGAGGCCGGAGATTCTCGAGCAAGCCAAGCGCAATGCCCAGGAGGCCGGCGGCAGCTTCGAGATAGTCCACGATATGGAGACCGCCTTCCGCGGCGCCGATGTGGTCTATCCCAAGTCATGGGGCTGCTACTTGACCACCGAGGACAAGCCCGAGGCAGCCAAGTTGGCCGAGAAGTATACGGGTTGGAAGTGCGACTCCCCCAGGATGGACCTCACTTCCGACCGAAGCATCTATATGCATTGCCTGCCCGCCGACCGGGGCTACGAAGTGACCGACGAAGTGATTGATGGCCCGCGGTCAGTGGTCTTTGATGAGGCCGAAAACCGGCTTCACGTTGCCAAGTCGATCATGGCGCTCACGATGTGAAGGCTTAGGACTCGCGATGGAAGACGATCTTTTCGCCAAGCCGAAGGACGGTCGCATTGAGCAACGGCCTCTGGCCGATCGGATGAGACCGCGGAGCTTCGACGAGTTTGTCGGCCAGGAGCACATCGTGGGCAAGGACTCGGTGCTGAGGAAGGCGATCGATCAGGGCGAGCTGCAGTCCCTGATCTTCTGGGGCCCGCCGGGCACAGGCAAGACCACGCTGGCCCGCCTGGTATCCCAGGCGACGGGTTCCCCCTTTATTGCTTTCAGCGCCGTCACGTCCGGGGTCAAAGAGATCAGAGAGGTGGTCGCCGCCGCCGAAGTCAACATTTCGGTCCGGGGCAAGAAGACCATCCTGTTCGTCGATGAAATCCACAGGTTCAACAAGGCCCAGCAGGACGCCTTCTTGCCGCATGTGGAGAAGGGCACCATCGTGCTCATCGGCGCCACAACTGAGAACCCGTCCTTTGAAGTGATCTCCGCTCTGCTCTCGCGTTCGCGGGTGCTGGTTCTGAGGAAGCTCACGCCGGACGATCTCAAGACGATCCTGGAGCGTGCGGTCAAGGACCGGGAGCGCGGGCTGGGCAAGCTCAAGATCACGCTTGCCCCGAAGGCGGCCGAGCATCTTGCTGAGCAGGCCGACGGCGATGCGCGGATAGCGCTCAACGCTCTGGAACTCGCGGTGGCGGCGACCCGGCCGGGTGCGGACGGCAGGCGCCGGATCGACCTGGCGACGGTCGAGGACGCCATGCAGAAGAAGGCGTTGCTCTACGATAAACTCGGAGAAGAGCATTACAACATCATATCGGCTTTCCACAAGAGCCTTCGGGGAAGCGATCCGGACGCAGCCCTCTACTGGCTGGCGAGGATGCTGGAAGCCGGGGAGGAGCCGCTGTACGTGGCGCGGAGAATGGTGCGGTTTGCTTCGGAGGACATTGGAGTGGCTGATCCGCAGGCCCTGGTGGTAGCGCTTGCTGCCAAAGACGCAGTCGATTTCATTGGGATGCCCGAGGGCGATCTCGCCCTGGCCGAGGCAGCGATCTACCTGGCGACTGCCCCCAAGAGCAACTCGGCTTACCGGGCCTACCAGAAGGTCAAGGCTGACGTCGCCTCCAAGGGCACGCTGCCCGTGCCGCTCCACATTCGAAATGCGCCGACCCGCCTGATGGCCGATTTGGGCTACGGCAAGGGGTACGTGTATCCGCACGACGATCCCGAAGCTCTGGCCGATGCAGCTTATTTGCCTGATTCGCTAAGCGGAACCGTGTACTATGAACCTACCGACCGCGGGTTCGAGGCCACGATCAAGGCAAGGCTTGAAAAGTGGAGAAAGATCCTCGCGGCGAGAAGGGGGAACCGGGGGTGATGAACCACGTGGGGGCTAGGAAGAAGATCGTGATTGCCGTCGGAGGCAACTCGATCATTCCGGCTGCCAAGCAGGGCACGATCCAAGAGCAGATGGAAATGACGCGGGCGACGATGGTCCAGGTCGCCAAGCTGGTCGGGAAGGGGCACCTGGTGGCGATGACCCACGGCAACGGCCCCGTGGTCGGCAACATTGTCATAAGGAATGAGATGGCCAAGAATGTGCTCCCGCCGATGCCGCTGGATGTCTGCGGCGCCGACTCCGAGGGCGGGATCGGTTACATGATCCAGCAGGCCCTTCAGAACCAGCTGCACCAGATGGGGATTGACAAGGATGTGATAACCATAATCACGCAAGTGGTGGTCGATCGGTCGGACCCGGCCTTCGCGAAGCCGGCCAAGCCGATCGGTCCATTTTACGAGCGCAAGGCTGCGGAAGAGATGGCCGAGCTCAAGGGTTGGAGCATCGTGGAGGACAGTGGCCGGGGCTACCGGCGAGTTGTCCCGTCGCCACTGCCGCTTGAGATCGTGGAGTGGCGGGCAATCGAGCGGGCGATAGCGTCGGGCGCGATCGTGATTGCGGTCGGAGGCGGTGGAGTTCCGGTGGTGCGCGATGCCGATGGCCGCCTGCGGGGCGTCGAAGCCGTGATCGACAAGGATAGGGCCTCGAGCGTGTTGGCGAGGGAACTCAAGGCGGACATCCTGATGATGCTGACTGAGGTGGAGAAGGTGGCGCTGAGGTTCGGCAAGCCCGACCAAGAGGATCTGGATTCGATGACGGTCGCTCTGGCCAGGCAGTACCTTGCGGCTGGCGAGTTTCCTCCCGGCAGCATGGGTCCCAAGATCGAAGCAGCCATAGAGTTTCTTGAAGATAGTGGAGAACTGGTTGTGATCACGCGGCCCGAGCTGGCATCGGCGGCGCTTGATGGCAAGCGTTGCACCCGGATCGTGCGATGAAAGGAGATATCAATGGGTGGCTTGGGTGAGATCATCAAGGTTGCCAAGGGTGAGGCGCCGTGTGACCTGGTTCTCAAAGACGGCCTCTTGGTCAATGTTTTCTCCGGCGAGATCTACCAGGCGGACGTCGGGGTCTTCGACGGCCAGGTTGTGGGGATCGGCAAGTACGATGGCGCGACCGAGGTCAACGTCAAGGGCAAGTACATCTCACCGGGTTTCATCGACGGCCATGTTCATATCGAAAGTTCGATGGTGGAGGTGCGGGAATTCGCCAAGGCGGTGGTCCCGCTGGGCACCACTTCGGTCGTGATCGATCCCCACGAGATTGCCAACGTCTTCGGGCTCGAAGGCATCCAGTACATGTTGAAATCGAGTAAGTTCAATCCACTCAACGTGTTTTTGATGCTCCCTTCATGTGTTCCTGCAACTGAGTTCGAGACCAGCGGCTCCAGCCTCAAGGGCTTTGACCTCTACCCGCTCTTGACCGAGAAGTGGGTCCTCGGCATCGGCGAGGTGATGAACTACCCGGGCGTGCTAGCCCGCGACCAGGACATCCTCGACAAGATCACCATGGCTGACGTGAAGCGGGTCGATGGCCATGCTCCCAACCTGACCGGACGCGACCTGTGCGCCTACGTGGCTGCCGGTGTGCGCTCGGACCACGAAGGCACCTCGGTCGAGGAGGTCAAGGAGAAGCTCCGGCTCGGCCTTCACATAATGATCCGCGAGGGTTCGCTCACTAAGAACCTCAAGACCCTGTTGCCTCTGGTGACTGCCAACAACATCAACCGGTGTTTCTTCGTCACCGACGATCGGCATCCGAGAGACATCCTCGAGGAAGGCCACATAGACTACATGGTGCGGACAGCCATCGCGGCCGGCATCGATCCGGTGTCGGCCATACGGCTGGCAACCGTCAATGGCGCCGAGTACTTCAAGCTGGACAGGCTAGGCGCGGTCGCGCCGGGTTACACTGCCGATCTCCTGGTGCTTGGCTCGCTGGACCAGGTCAAGGTGGAGAGGGTCTATAAGCGGGGTGTGCTGGTAGCCCAAGATGGCCAGTTGCTACCGTCCCAGTTTGCGCCTCCCAAAATCGCCCTGAGGAGTTCCATCAACATCAAGTTCCTCTCGCTCGATGATTTCAAGATACCGGTCCACGGCAAGAAGATCAGGGCGATTGAGCTCAAGCAGGGCGATATCAAAACGGGGGAGGCTATCGCCGATGCCGCGATCCGCGACGGCCAGGCGGTGAGTGATCCGAGCCGCGACATCATCAAGGTCTTAGTAATCGAACGGCACCACGCCTCGGAGAACATCGGCCGGGCCTTCCTGAAGGGTCTGGGCCTCAAGCGAGGCGCGCTTGCGTCCAGCGTTTCTCACGATTCCCATAACATCGTGGTCGCCGGCGTGAACGACGAGGACATGCTGGAGGCCGTGATCGAGATCTGTCGCATGAAGGGCGGGCTCGCCATAGTTTCCGGTGGCAAGGTCTTGGGCAGGCTGCCGCTGCCGGTAGCCGGCTTAATGTCCGAAGGCACCATGGCTCAGGTCAAGGATGATATCCAGCATCTGGACCAGGTGGCCAAGGAGCTCGGCGTGACTATCGAGGAACCCTTCATGGCTTTGTCTTTTGTGACCCTGGCGGTGATGCCCGATCTCAAGCTGACTGATCTGGGGCTCTTTGATGTCAGGCGATTCAAGTTCGTTGATGTCTTCGCTGATGCCTAAGTCGGAGGATAAAATGAAGCGAGCGATTGTTCCGGTTGTTGCCGCCTGCCTGGGGCTTGCGGTGGCGCTGTCGGGTTGCGGCGGCGACAAGCAAGCTGCCAAAGGGACCTCACCGCGGGCGAGCCAGGCCTCCAAGATCAAGGTTGCTCTAGTGCTTTCGGTCGGAGGCCTGGGAGACAAATCCTTCAACGATTCGGCCTATCAGGGTTTGATGAAGGCGAAGGACCAGCTCGGGATTACCGCGGTCTATGGACAGCCGGAGCAGATGGCCGAGGATGAGAAGTACCTCCGCCAGTATGCCGAGCAAGGCTTCGATCTGGTAATCGGAGTCGGCTTCCTGATGAAAGACGCTCTGGATAAGGTGGCTGGGGAGTTTCCCCAGACTCACTTTGCCATAATCGACGCGGTGGTGACGCGGCCCAACGTTGCATCGCTGGTCTTCCGCGAACATGAAGGCTCCTTCCTAGTTGGGGCGATCGCCGGCCTCATGAGCAAGACCGGCAAGGTGGGTTTTGTCGGAGGCATGGACATTCCCCTGATCCACAAGTTCGAAGTGGGCTACACCGAAGGAGTGAAGTACGTCAACCCGAAGGCTGAGGTTCTGGTGGCGTATGCGGGTTCCGGTCCCGAAGCCTTCCATGACCCCGTCAAGGGCAAGAGTCTGGCCCTCAACCAATTCGATCGCGGCGCCGACGTCATATTTCAGGCTGCCGGCTCGACGGGCAACGGCGTGATCGATGCAGCCAAGGAACGCAATCTCTTTGCCATCGGTGTCGACGCCAACCAGAACTACATGGCCCCTGGCCACGTGCTCACCAGCATGGTCAAACACGTGGACGTCGCCGTCTTCCAAATCATCAAGGATGTGGTGGATGGCAAGTCGATCGGCGGTCCTCACGTCTATGGCCCCGAGGTGGATGGCGTGGGTTACGCGCTCGACGATTATAACCGGAGCCTGATCCCGCCTGATGTCTTGGCCAAGGTGGAAGCGATCAAGCGAGACATCGTTGCCGGCAAGATCAAGGTTACCGATTACACTGCGATCCACTGAGAAACCGGCCGGTCACCTGGAGAGCGTTCTAGGGCTTGACCGGCAGCATGCCCGGGTATAGGTTCTTAGCAAACTGGGTTGTCCACCGTAATCCCCTGTATCGCGAGGAGGGAGTTCATGCGTTCGAGCAAGAAGTTGGTTGGTCCGGCGGTTCTGGCAGTGGTGCTGGCCGCGATGCTTGTCCCGGCGGTTTCGTCGGGCGTCGAGGGCTATCTCCGGTACCCTACGATCAACGGCAACACGGTGGTCTTTTCCTGCGAGGGCGACCTGTGGACCGTCCCCGCCGATGGCGGGATGGCTCGGAGGCTGACCGAGGGAGAAGGTAGCGAGGTTCTGCCCCACTTCTCACCCGATGGATCGAGGATAGCTTTCACCGCCGAGTACGAAGGCAATAACGATGTCTATGTGATTCCTCGCGATGGTGGCGAGCCGCTGCGCTTGACCTATCACCCCTTCCGCGACGAGGTTATTGGATGGACTCCGGACGGCAAGGACGTGGTCTTCCGGTCGATGCGCTATTCTGTCCACCCGGTGTACAAGGCCTTCACCGTGCCCGCCCAGGGCGGCTTCCCGGTGGCCCTGCCGCTGGACAAGGTTTCGTTCATCTCGTATTCACCTGATGGCAAGCGGATCACCTTCACCCGGAACGCCACCGAGGGCAGGACCTGGAAGCGTTACAAAGGCGGCCTTGCCCAGGATGTCTGGGTCGGTGACCTCACCACGATGGTCTTCAAGAAGTTGACCGACTACGAAGGCACTGATGGTTATCCGCTGTGGGTCGGCGATCGCATCTACTTCGTCTCCGACCGCGACGGCATTATGAACATCTACTCAATGAATACGGATGGCGGCGATATCAAGCAGCACACCACCCACAAGGATTACGACGTGCGGTGGCCGGCCTACGCGGGCGGCAAGATCGTCTATGAATGCGGCGGCGACTTATGGTTGTTTGATGTCGGCTCAGGCCGGGACGCCAAGATGCAGATTGACGTTCCTTCCGACCGGGCGGAACTGAGGCCCCGCTATATCAACCCGGCCAAGTTCGTCAGTGATTTCGAGATTTCTCCCGAGGGCAGGCGGATCGCGTTCTGCTCACGCGGCGACATCGAAATCGTGCCTGCCAAGGAAGGCCGGCTGATAGATGTCTCCTCGGGCTCAGACGTCAGGGCCAAGGACCCGAGATGGTCCCCAGACGGCAAGTGGCTTGCTTACATTTCTGACGCCACCGGCGAAGAAGAGATCTACGCTGTAGATGCTGAGCACAAGGATGAGGCGAAGCAGATCACCAAGAGCACCAACATCTGGAAATTCCCGGCAGTGCCTTCGCCGGACGGCAAAAAGCTGGCCTACGCAGATGCCACCTTCAAGCTCTTCATCCTCGATCGGGATTCCGGCAAGGCCACGCTGGTGGACACCAGCGACGTCTGGGAAATCGACCAGTATGCCTGGTCTCCGGATAGCAAATGGCTCGCATATGCTAAGCCTGAAGACTTCAGATTCAACTCCATCTTCATCTATGATACCGGCAATTCGAAGATCACCCGGGTGACCGACAAGTTCACCAATGACCTGGAGCCCACCTGGGATCCCAACGGCAAGTACCTCTACTTCCTGTCCGACCGGACGCTCAATCCGTTCTTGAGCAAACGCGGCTTCGAAGCGATCCTGGACAAGATGACCAAGCCCTATCTGGTGATGCTCCAGGCCGGGCAGAAATCCCCCTTCTTCCCCAAGGAACCGTCGGAGCAGGGTGAGGAGAAGGACGAGGAGGCCGCTGCCGGCAAGTCCGGCAAAGACACCGAGGAGGCTAAGGCCGAGAAGTCGAAGGAGAAAACTGAGGGCGCTGGCAAGCAACCAGCCGAGGTTAAGATCGATCTTGACGGTATAATGGACCGGGTGGTGGAGTTTCCGGTGCCTGCGGGGCAGTACTCGAGCCTTCAAGCCTCATCGGACCGGGTCTTCTATCTTTCTGGCCCTTCGCTGGGGATGGCTCCGGGGGATGACGAGGAAGGCAACACCTCCGTCAATGATCTCCACGCCTTCGACATCAAGGAGAAGGAAGACAAGGTGATTGAGGAGGGTATCGACTCCTACCAGCTTGCCTACGAAGGCAAGAAAATCGTGTATAAGCGCGGAGAGACCTTTGCGACGGTCGACGCCTCTAAGAGCGACAAGTCGGATTCCGACGAAGCCAAGTCCAAAGTGGATTTGGCCCGCTGGCATCTGAGGGTGGACCCCAAGCTCGAGTTCAAGCAGATGTTTGACGAAGGGTGGCGGCTCCAGCGCGACTTCTACTGGGCGCCCGATATGGCCAAGATCGATTGGCCGGCGGTCAAGGTCAAGTATGAGAAGCTGCTCCCCAGGATCGCGACGCGCAACGACCTGAATGATCTCATCGGCAACGTGATCGGCGAGCTAGCCACGTCTCACACCTATATTTGGGGCGGCGACGTCAAGCGCCCTGACCGGGTGCCGGTCGGGCTGCTGGGTGCCGACGTGGCGGTCGATGAGGCGAGTGGCTGCTATAAGATCACCAAGATCTTCCCGACCGAGCCCTCGAGCCCCGACGATGTCTCCCCGCTCACGCTCTCGCACGCCGGGGTCAAGGTCGGTGACTTCATCCTTGCGGTCAACGGCAAGCCCCTGAAGGCCCCGACCAACTTCTACTCCATGTTTGTCAACCTGGCCAACGACGAAGTGCTGCTCACGGTCAATGGGAAGTCGAGCCGCGACGGGGCGCGCGACGTTATTATCAAAACCGTGGCCGATGAGAGCAAGATGCGCTATCTCGACTGGGTCAGGTCCAACCGCGAATACGTCGCCAAAGAGACTGACGGCAAGTGCGGCTACTTCCATATTCCGGACATGGGCAGCGGTGGGCTGGTGGAATTCTCGAGGACCTTCTTTCCCCAGATTGAGTTGCCTGCCTTCATAGTCGATGAGCGTTATAACGGCGGCGGCTTTGTTTCCGAGATAATCCTTGAGCGGATCGGAAGGCCCCTGCTCGCGAGGGGGGCCTCGCGGCGAGGTCGTGACGAGCGTTATCCGGCCGATGCGGTCTATGCTCACCGGGTACTCCTCGTCAATGAGGATGCCGGCTCGGATGGCGACATCTTCCCTCAAGCCTTCAAGCTTGCGAAGCTGGGGCCCGTGGTCGGAATGAGGACCTGGGGCGGCATCGTGGGCATAAGGATGGACAAGCCCTTCGTTGACGGCGGCCTGATGACCATTCCCGAGTTCCCGTGGTGGGAAAACAACGGCGGCTGGACGCTCGAGAATCGGGGAGTGGAGCCCGACGTCGAGGTCGACAACCTGCCGGGCGACGAGTTTCGGGGCATCGATCGCCAGCTGGACAAGGCAATTGAGCTGATTAAGGAGAGCCTGAAGCAAGATCCGATGACGCTCCCGAGCCATCCGCCCTATCCGGACAAGAGCATGAAGTAGGGGGTGTCGGGGGAGGTAGCACATCCCGTGGATTGTGCGGTCCGAATCCGGGGCATAACCAAGGCCTTTCCACGGGTGGTCGCCAACGATAAGGTCGACCTCGATATAAAGCAGGGTGAGGTCCACGCGCTGGTCGGAGAGAACGGCGCGGGCAAGACCACCCTGATGAACATCCTCTATGGGCTCGTGCGGCCCGATGCCGGCGAGATCGCCCTGGGCAGCGCTGCCCTCCCCGTGACTCAAGGCTTCCTAGGGCTGGACTACGGCATTGGCATGATCCATCAGCATTTCATGCTGATCGGCCAGTTCACCGTTCTTGAGAACATCATCCTGGGCTCGGAGCCGCGCAGGGGCCTGTTCCTGGACAAGCGGGCAGCGCGCATGCGCGTGGAACGGCTGATCGCCCAGTATGGCGCCGGCATCGATCTCGCGCGCCGGGTTGACGATCTCTCGGTGGGGGAGGAGCAGCGAGTCGAAATCCTCCGGGTGCTCTACCGGGATGCCCGGATAATCGTGATGGATGAGCCCACGGCGGTCCTGACTCCCCAGGAAGCCACCCAGCTTTTCACCACCATGAAGACCCTGGCCCGATCGGGCCGCACGGTGATCTTCATCACCCACAAACTCGAGGAAGTGATGGAGGTGGCTGACACCGTGACCGTGATGCGGGGCGGCCGTCTGATTGGAACCGTGCCGACATCCCAGACTGACATCCCAAGCCTCGCCGAGATGATGGTGGGCCGGAAGCTGGAGGTTATGCGCGAGCGCAAGACTGCGCCGTCGGCCGAGGTCGTGCTCGAGGTTCACGATGTATCCTTGACTTCCCGCAAGGGCCAACGCCTGTTGGCAGGGGTCTCGATCGGCGTCCGCAAGGGCGAGATCTTCGGGATCTGCGGGGTCGAGGGGAACGGCCAGGATGAGCTGTTTGAAGTGGTGATCGGACTTAGGCAGCCTGATAGGGGGCGGGTGATCCTCCGCGGCCGCGACGTGACTGAGACGCCGACCGCCGAGAGAATGCGGGCCGGCCTGGCGCACATTCCGCCCGATCGGATCAGGATGGGCCTGATCACGGAGTTGAGCCTAAAGGAGAACCTGCTCTTGGGACGGCAGGGCGAACCCTGCTTCACCGGGCCGGTGCTGCTCAAGCGGGCCGCGATTGGCGAGGAAGCTCGCCGGATGGTGCGCGAGTTTGGGATCGAGCCGCCAGATATCGAAATGAAGGCGGCTTTGCTATCAGGCGGCAACCAGCAGAAAGTGGTTGCTGCCCGGGAGCTGGGACGCAACCCGGAGTTTCTGGTCGCTTCCCAACCCACGCGGGGTCTCGACATCGGCGCCGCACGGCTGATTCACGAATTGCTGGTTCGCCACGCCGAGCAAGGCAAGGGGGTACTCCTGATATCCGCTGACCTCGGCGAGGTGATGAGCCTGGCTGACCGGATCGGAGTGATGTATCGGGGCGCCATCGTGGGTATCGTGGAACGGGCGAAGGCCACCAAGGAGGAGCTGGGGCTGATGATGGCCGGGGCAGGCGTTCGGGCTGGGGGCCAACGATGAAATCGCTCTTCTCCGAAGCCACTCCGCCCCTGGTATCCTTGCTGTTTGCAGCCCTGGTGTCTTCAGCGATTGTGATCGCTCTCGGCCAGAACCCGATCCACATCGGTTCAGTGATGATCCGCGGCTCGGTTGGGAGCCTGCCGAGCCTGGCCAACACTCTGGAGGAAGCAACTCCGCTGATTTTCACGGGGCTCGCCGTGGCCATAGGTATGCAGTGCGGCCTTTTCAATATCGGCGGCGAAGGCCAGCTGGTAGTCGGGGCGTTCGCTGCGGCCTGGATCGGCGTCAAGATGGCGGGCGCGAACCCGCTCGCTCACGTGACCCTGTGCCTTGTGGCCGCTGGTCTGGTGGGCGCTGCTTGGGCGCTCATTGCCGGCGCCCTCAAGGCACGGTTCGGTGCTCACGAAGTGATCAACACCATAATGCTCAATTACGTCGCCTTCATTCTGACCAATTACCTGGTCAATCTGCCTTACTTCAAGAAGCCGGGACAGATTCCGCAAACCGAAGACGTCGCCGCCAGCGCGCTCTTGCCGAGGATGGAATTCATCTACAAGTACACCAGGCTCAACCTGGGTTTTGTGGTCGCCCTGGTGGTGGTAGTCCTGGTCTATGTATTGCTTGAGCGAACCCGGTTGGGTTACGAGATAAAAGCGGTCGGCCTTAACCCGCTGGCCAGCCGCGCCTCAGGCATATCGGTGGTCCGCAACATCATGATCGCAATGGCCCTGAGCGGCTTGGTCGCCGGGCTTGCCGGCGCCGAGCGGGTGCTCGGGGTTCACAAGCATTTCGTCAGCCCGTTTCCTTACGGCTACGGCTTCGCGGGGATTGCCGTTGCGCTCCTGGGGCGCAATAAGCCGCTCGGCGTCCTCATCGCCGCCCTCTTCTTCGGCGCGCTGGCCAGCGGTGGTGCCCAGATTGACATGGAAACCCAGGTGCCTCGAGAACTGGTGACGGTGATCCAGGCAATCGTGATCTTGTTTGTAGCCTGCGAGTATTTGGTCCGGAGGCTGGGGCTCTGGCCTCGGGGAGCGGCTGCCAATGATTGACTTCTGGAGCGTCTTCAGCATCTCGCTGGTCCTGGCGACCGTGAGGAAATCGGTGCCGCTGATCTTCGCAAGCATCGGCGGTTTTTTCAGCGAGCGCTCCGGGGTGATCAACATCGGGCTCGAGGGCATGATGCTCTTTGGTGCCTTCAGCGGCGCCCTTATAGCCTACACCACGCACAATCCCTGGCTGGGGGTGCTTGGGGCAGCCGCGACCGGCGCCCTGGTAGGTTATATCCACGCGCTAGCCACCATATCCCTCCGGGCCAACCAGATCATTTCCGGAGTTGCGATCAACATGCTTGCCGTGGGGGGCACCCTCTTCCTGTCCCAGGTCTTCGTCGGCGGCGAAAGGTCGTTTTCCCTGGGTCCGGCCGACCGGCTTCCGATGTGGGGAGCCTTCGTGCCGCTCGCTTACCTCAGCTTCCTGGTGGTCGCCCTCGCATATGTTTTTTCGTACTTCACCGTGCCGGGCCTGAGGATGCGCGCAGTGGGCGAGCACCCGCGGGCGGCGGACACCCAAGGCATCAATGTGGTCAAGACCCGCTACTTCGGAGTGGTGGTTAGCGGCATCTGCGCCGGCCTGGGGGGTGCCTACCTTCCCTTCTTCTCGGGCTCGTTCACCAAGAACATGACCTCGGGCCAGGGCTTCATCGCGCTGGCGGCCTTGATCTTCGGCAAGTGGAATCCCATAGGTGCGATGGCGGCTTCGATGCTCTTCGGTTTCGCTGACGCTCTCCAGGAGTCCCTTCAGGGGCGAGGCGGGCTGCCGTCGCAGCTCTTCCAGGTGATTCCCTACGTGCTCACCATAGTGGCGCTGGCCGGGGTGATCGGCCGCTCGGTTGCGCCGGCATCGGTTGGCAAGCTCTACCAGAGGGAAGAGAAGGAGTAGTTGGGTAATCAGTAAGGCTTGAGCAGGTTCAAGATGTCGGGGCTGGT
>DATKKY010000169.1:0-15825 GCA_035542695.1 bacterium
GGTGCTCGCGGTGGATGTGATTCAGGCGGCCAAGGCCGGCGCCAATCTGATCGTCACCAATTCCAGTCTCGATCTGACCGACAAGCTGGTCGCGGCGCTCGCCATGGATCCGCTGCGGGGGACCGCTTCGGTGCTGTGGAATGCTGTCACTCAGGCCCTGGTTGCTGACGGCTACTTCAAGCGCGACGAACTCTCGCGCATCGCGGGAGCCGACCGCTTCCTGGCCGACCGAACCTACGGCCTCGCCGATGCCGAGAGCGTGACCGGTGTAAGCCAGGCCGACATCCGCAAGGCCGCTGAGCTCTTGAAGGGCGCTAAGCGGGTGGTATTCATCCACAGCCCGGACCGGCTGCAGGATAGCTCCCCGGGCGGCATGCGCACGCTCGCCAATCTGGTGGTGCTGCTCCGCTCAGTCGGGGTCGCTGCCGAGATTCTGCTTCCCAGGATCACGGCCAACAGCGCGGCGCTCGAGCCTTTGGGAGCCGATCCCGGCTTTCTCCCTGGCCGGGTTGCGAGCTCGGAGAAGCTGGCTGGCGCTCGGACTCACGCGGAGCTCAGAAAGCTTCTGGAGGATGGCGAATTGCGTGCCGCGCTGATTCTGGGCGAAGACCCCATGGCCTGGAATCAGACGGGTTCGTGGTTCCAGAACGTGGAGTTCTTGGCCGCCATGGACTGGACTCCCACGGAGACCACGGCCTATGCCGACGTGGTGCTGCCGGGCTCAACCTATCTTGAGCAGGGCGGCACCAGGTGCAACTTCGAAGGCAACATGGTACAATTTACCGAGGCCGTGCCCCCGGCGTCTGAAATGTCGGGGATTCGGGTGCTCTGCGCCTTGGCAACAGAATTCGGCATCAAGGTGCCGGGTGAGCTTTCAGCGCATATCGAGCACGTGGTTCGCGACTCCTTGGGCCGCCTGGCCAGCTTCTATATGAACAGGGGCGGCGAGCCCAGGGCAGAGGCGAAGGCAAGCCTGGTGGCCGCGGGGGCGGAAGCGAAGCCGATGCGAGTACAGCCGCCGCTCACGCCCGGCGAGAAGTACAAACGCGAGCTCAGAGAAGTTGGGACCGAGAGGTTCCGCGTAAGATAGCCTCAATCGGCCAAAGTCGTGCGCGCCAGGAGCTGGATTTGATCAAACTGGAAACCCTCTACGCGTTCATGGAGAGCAACTTCGACTACCTGCTGGTGGTTGACGCCGGCGAGCGGGTGGTCCACATGAGCGACATCTTCCGGCGCGAATGCTATCCTCGCGAGCTTGAGTCGCGGCAAGCGGCACCGCGCGAGCAAGCCCCAGTCAAGAGGCGGCCAGCCGGTCGGGCAGCCGGCGCGAGCAGATCCGGCCGAGCTGAGTCCGATGGCCATACGCTCGAGGAGATCTTGAGCCCCTCATCGCTCAGCACCTTCAGATCGGCTATGGGCCTCGCCCAGCGGGGCAGCCACGGCATCGCCATCTACTCGCCGACCGGCGCGACCGCGGTTTCGATCCCCCTCAAGGCTGGCTATGCCGAGAGCAGGCAGGGGGAGGTCTTTCTCTTCTTCGGAGACAAGGTGGAGGGCCTGAGCGCCCGCAGCGAATCCGACAAGGATGAGCGCGTCAAGGAACTTGCCTGTCTCTACCGGGTGATCGATTGGACCGAGGTATCGGCCTCGGTCAGCGAGTTCTTTACCCACCTGCCTAAGTACCTGAGCACCGGCATGGTCTACCCCGATGAAGCCGTGGTCTATTCGGTTTATCAGGGTGTGGAATATGGTCAGAAGCCGTCCTCAGCCAATTACATATCGGTCAGGCTGGTGGTGGGGGACAAGCCACGGGGCGAGATTCGAGTGGGCTACCTGGACGACAAGCACGAGATCCTGCCCGAAGAGCAGAAGATGCTCGACGAAATCGGCCGGACCCTTACGGTCGCGCTGGAGCGCAAGGAGTTCCGTGAGAAGCTCAACCTGATGAAGGAGGAGGAAGCCGAGTACAACCGGCGGCTCCAGGAACTGTCGACTGAGATCGAAGCCCGCACGCGGGAGGTCGAGGAACAGAGGACCAAGTTGGGCGTGGCCAGCTCCTACCTCGACAGGGTCAACCGTGGTTGGGAAGAGACCAAGGTCAGGCTGGAAACCATGTTCAAGGCAATTCCTGACGAAGTGGTGCTGATAGACAAGAACCGCCGGGTGGTGATGACCAACCGCGAAGGAATTGAACCCGGCAACTACTGCTTCCAGAGCTTCTTCGGCCGCGATCGCCCTTGCGAGGACTGCCGGCTCGCGCGGATCTTGAAAGAAAAGACGCCGCTGATGATTTCGATGAAGCATGGCGACCGCTACTTGCAGGTTCACGCGCTGCCAGTTTACCGGGAGGACGAGGTTGACGGGATTCTCGAGTTCTATCGTGATGTGACTCTCGAGAAGACCTACGATCAGCAGCTTCAGCAGGCTGACAAGCTGGCCTCCCTGGGGCAGCTGGTGAGCGGCATAGGCCATGAAATCAACAATCCCAATCAATTCATCCGGGGCAACATCAAGATTGTCAAGCAGGCGATTGAAGACATGTTGCCCATCGTCGATGGCTACTACCAGGACCATCGTGACCTCAAGGTCGCGCGGCTCAACTACGACTTCCTGCGCGAGCACATCATGACGCTGGTTAATGACATGGCTCACGGGTCGGAGCGGATCAAGGCGATCGTTGAGAGCCTCCGGACCTTTGCGCGCAAAGACGAGGGCCTCCTGGTTGACAAGGTGGACTTGAACACTTTGATCGAAGCCAGCACCCGGCTGGTCCATCAGGAAGTCCACAAGCGGGCCGACGTGGAGCTCCAGCTGGCCGAGGGCCTGCCTACCTTCACTGGTAACTCGCAGAAGATTGAGCAGGTGCTGATCAACCTGATCGTCAATGCCAGCCAAGCGATGCCCGATGACCGCAAGGGACTGATCACGGTCCGGACCTTCACGCAGGACAAGCAGATCGTGGCTGAGATCAAGGACAACGGGCAGGGCATGTCGGAGAAGGTGATGAAGCAGATCTTCGATCCCTTCTTCACCACCAAGCGAGCCAAGGGCGGCACTGGGCTCGGCCTGGCGATCTCCTACAAGATAATCGAGGAGCACGGTGGCCGGATTTCGGTGACGAGCACGCAAGGTGAGGGCTCTACCTTCACCATCCGGATCCCGAATTCTTCGACGGCGGCGGCCGCGCAGCCGGCGCAAGTGGCGCCATCCGCGGCCCAGCCGAGTCCTTCCCCCCAGCAGGCTTCTCCCGGCGCCAAGGTGGATCAATGAGAAAGATTCTGATCGTAGATGACGACCCGGCCGTGACCAACTACCTCAAAGTGTTCATGATGCAGACCGGCCTGTTTGAGACTACCGTGGTCAACGACTCGCGGGAGGTGGGCCCGCTTTTGGCCGGGAAGACCTTCGACATTCTGCTTCTGGACATGGACATGCCCAATGTCAGCGGCATGGACATTCTGACCGAGATGCGCCGCAAGCGGATTGACACGCCGGTAGTGGTGTTGACAGGTGTCAGCGACGTTGACCTCGCGGTCAGGGCCATGAAGCTCGGGGCCTTCGACTACCTGACCAAGCCCGCCGACGAAGAGAAGCTCTTGGGCGTGATCGATGCCGCCATTGAGCACCGGGCGCTCCACAAGACCATCGAAGATCTTCCCAAACAACTTAGCCTTGCTGACCTCCAGCACGGAGCAGCCTTCGACCACTTCCCGACTCAGGATGCCGAGATGATACGGATCTTCCATCAGGCCGAGAAGCTGGCCGCGAGCAACTTGAGCATCTTCATTCGTGGGGAGACCGGCACGGGCAAGGAAGCGATTGCCCGGGCGGTCCACATGGCCAGCCAGCGGCGGGAAGCTCCCTTTGTGGTCGTGGAAGCGAGTGGTCAGGATGTCGAGAGCTTCCCAGGGTTTTTCTTCGGCCAGGCCCGGAACTGGAGTGGTTCCAGGGATGAAGCCCCGGGCATTTTGGAGCAGGCCAACCACGGGACCTTGTTCTTGAACCAGGTGGATGAGCTCGCCCTGCCAGTGCAAGTGCGGCTCTTGAGAGTGATCCAGACCAGCGAGTACTATCGCGAGAACTCCACGCAAATACTCAAAGCCGACGTTCGGATGATAGTAGCCTCAACCAAAGACCTGACGCGGCCCGAGTATCGACAGACCTTCCTGAGGGACCTGCTCTATCATCTTATGATCAACTCGCTCTGGATTCCGCCCTTGCGCGACCGGATGGGCGACCTTCCGTTGATGGCTGAGAAGTTCCTGACGGAGGAGGCCCGCAAGCTGGGCCGCACTATCACAGGGTTCTCGGTCGACTTCCTAGAGTTCCTCAAGGACTACAGCTTCCCGGGAAATGTCCAGGAATTGCGGACCATCGTAGCCGCAGCGGCTGCCAATGCCGAGGGCGGCCTGGTGACGCTGGATTCGCTGCCGGCCTTCATTCGGGAGACCATCGAAAAAGAGAAGGCAGCTCCGCGGGAAGGCTTCAAGCCGCGCAAGCTGGACCAAGTGATCCGCGAGCATATCGCCAGGACCCTGGAGCACTTCGGGTCCCGGCGGGACGTCGCAGCGCAGGAACTCGGCATCTCCCGCGAAGAGCTCGACCGGCTGACCGAAGAAGAGCTTGACTGACGAGTCAGCCCCCTCACGCAAGGGTTAACCCGCAAATAGCCCGGTAGTCGCAGTAGGCGCAATCAGCCTCATCGGTGGCGCGATAGAACTGGGGGGCGTGCGCGATGTGGTCAATGACGTAGGCCACCAGTTTGGGGAAGGTCTCGGCAAACCAGGCGGCGTAGGCATCCTGGATCTCGGCCTGGCGGTCGGGCTTCACGAAATAGCGCTCCTTGAATTGCTCGCTCGTGGGGGAGCGCAGCTCGACGTAGGCCGAGAGAATATCGGCAGCATCCTTCCGGCCCGATGGGGCGCTCTGGGCGACCAGCATCACGTAAAGTGGTAACTGCAGATCGGCAATTGCATCCCGCACTAGCTGCAAGCCCTCGTAATCCAAGGAAGCCGGCAGGGCGAGATCGGCCAGGGCCTGCTCGAAGTGTCCGGCACCGAAGGTGTCGACCGATCCCGTCTTGTAATCCAGAATGATCCGCTTGCCATCGCGGCGGTCCAGGCGATCCACTTTGCCGGCGAGAGCCAGATTGCCAAGGCTGGTCTCGAGTTTTGCTGAGTACTGCTGCTCGACCCCCTCGATGAAGGTGGCCTCAGGCATGGCCTCAAGGTAACCGCGCAGCCTGTGGGCGACGGCGCCTTCAAGGAAGATGCGTTTCTCGGGACCCAGCGAGCGGTACGTGGGAGACTGGCCATAGAGGCCGTGGAAGAGGTCGAGCAGCTGACCCGGGTCATTGTGACGCGCTCTTATGTACTCCCGGCCGGCGTAAGGCCTGAAATACGCCTCGAGGGCTTGGTGCACCAGGACTCCGAGCTCGGCCGGATCGATCTCCTCGAGCGGGGACTCGGGTGGCTCCAACTTGAGAATGTACCGGTAGAGAAAGCTCGCCGGGCATCGGAGGTAAGTATTGAGCAGAGTTGCCGAGATGCCGTGCTTAGCGGCGTGCGACTTGATGAACGTCGCTACCTTGGTCGCATCGCTGTTACTTCTGGGAAGCCCTTCAGCCTTGACCAGGGCTTGGGCGGGGATGGTCAAGACCTCGCGCTCGATCAAGTGATCGAGCAAGCTTCCAGCCTTGGCTTCCTTGCCCCACAGCAGAGCCTCCACGAAACGGCTGCGGGTCTTCTTGCCTTCCAGCCCCGAGGCCGAGGTCGCAGTTGAGGCCTGCCACACTAGGTGCACCTCGCGAGCCGATCCCACCAGCCGCTCGAAGTGATAGCGCGTGATTGCTTCTTCCTTTTCCTTGGTCGGCAGGCCAATCGCTGGCCGAAGCAGCTCAGGCAAGAGAGGATTGACATCTTCGTGGGCCGGCAGGATGCCCTCATTGACATCCAGCATGATCACTTTGTCAAAGGCGAGCAATCTGGTTTCGAGCAGACCCAGAATCTGCAGGCCCTTCAGGGGCTGACCCTCGAACGGCACGCGCGTCATGTGGACGAGGTCCCTCAAGAGCGTGAACAAGAGGCTGTGGGCCATAGGCTCGTCAGCAAAGAGTGCGTCCTCGAGACTTGGGATCACCTCGTCTCCCAGGGCGTGCACGAACTCATTGTCCAGGAGCTGGCCGGCTGCAAACTGGGTGCGGCCCAGGAAAGGCTCAAGCAGGAACCCGACCGTCTGTCTCAGAGTGGCTGCGAGCTCGGAAGGGGTTTTGGCTTTCTCCCAGGGGCGGATGAGGTTGGCGTGCAAGCGATCCAGGTGAGCGACAGCCTCCGCCAGGTCTATGCCTTCGCTCGCAAGCAGCGCGCTTGCATGCTCCTCGGCGTAAGAGAGGGCGGCAAGGTCGCGGATGTCGGCTTGATTGAGGAAGGGGCGGCCGTAGTGCCTCATCTTGTCTTCGAGCAGGTGAAGCACAATGTGCCCATACTGGCCGCCAGGCGTGGGGAGCCTCCGCACGTAAGGATGTCTCACCAGCGCGAGGTAGTCCTGGTAGTAATATGCGCCGTCCTTGTCGCTGCCTTCCACCACCAGCATGATGCGCTCGAGCAGGGCCGCCACGCTCGAACGCTCCAAGGGGTAGCCAATCGATATGTTGACCTGGAGCGCCTCCGGAATGTGATAGAGCATTGGCACCAGGGCTGAAGGATCGGGCA
Organism: bacterium; assembly: GCA_035542695.1. Classification (GTDB taxonomy): domain Bacteria; phylum Arandabacterota; class Arandabacteria; order Arandabacterales; family Arandabacteraceae; genus DATKKY01. The sequence goes on from DATKKY010000169.1 coordinate 6,711, forward strand.
ACACCAGGGCGCACTGGTCAGGGAGCCCGGCCGAAGCGCCGGCGAGGACTCGCTCGGCCACTCGGAGCTCGGCATGGAGGTCATAGGCTTCGTGGAAATGCAGCTCGGGCTGGTCATCTGTTTTGCCCGCTGCAGCCTCCTCTTCAACTGTCACCAGACGGGCTTTCCACCCTTCTTGCCAGCGCCGGTAGAGGGGAGGCAGGTCCTCGGGGTCGGCGTGCCACCAGACCGCTGCCCCCCTGTCGAAGAGATGACGGAAGATGCGATCCTCGGCCCGGCTCGTGGCATAGAAACCTACCAGGTAAGTGCGCGCCGGGTCGAGGGCGAGAGCTTCGGCGGCTTCGGCCGCTGCGGCTTCGGCAGCCTGGCGAAACCGGCGACCCTGGGTCGTGAAGCCATGCTTGTCAAGTGATGCCGCGAAGCCCTGGTAGATCTCGCTCAGCCGCTCGAGCAGCGCGCGGGCCTCGGGACGGACGTCCTCCGGATATTGGATGTCCTTCGCCTCGACCAGCTCGCGGTCGATCTCATCAATGATGCCGGCGAGGCGAACACCCCAACCGAAGAAGCGATCCCAGGAGCCGGCCACGTCCTGGTACATCCCAAGGTCCTTGACCAGTCGAAACAACAGCCATGCCTGGTCGGTCAAGTCCAGCGCGCGGCCCGGATTGCCTTTTGCTGCTAAAGCGATCTGGTTCGCCAGGTCCTCGATCGTGACGAAGCGAGGCGACAGGAAGGGCTTGGGCTTGCCGGCATTGATGATCTCGCCAAGGTAGTGCCTCAGATAGACGATTCCGCGATGGTGCGGCACTACAACTGTGACCCCGGCAAGTAGAAGCGGATCATCCGGCGAGTAGAACTTGGCTCGAAGGTCTTGCGCTACTCGCCGAAGCAGGTTCAGGCGAAGCGGCACCACTCGGATCTGGTTCATGTGACCTCGACCACTGCCGGTTCATCAAGGTAGACGATGTAGCCGGCCACACGGGTCTTATCGAAGATCGCCTGGAGCAAGCTCATGTAGCCCCGCACCTGGTCCACGTGACCTTGCTCGCGCCTGCCTACCTTGAAGTCAATCACTTCAATGCGGTCATCACCCATTACCACGCGGTCTGGCCGGTAGACCTCGCCCCCTGCGTCCACAATCTCGGCTTCCTCGAGGCTTCTGGTGCTCTCGCCGAACCAGCGAGCGAATTGGGGAAGGGTGAAAGCCTTGCTCAGGGGATTAAGGAATTCATCGGTCAGCTTCCAGCCCTTGGGATCTACACCCAGCGCCGCGAAGGCTGCGGCCACTGCCCGCTCGAGCCGGGCCGTATCGATCTTGTGCGTTGTTCCAGGTGCTTCCGGCTCCCTCAAGCTGCTGCGCGCTCCGAGGGCTCCGAGCGCCGCGTGCATGATTTCGCCCCGCCGCGCTGCCCGTATCCGCTCGGGCTCCGCTATCATCGCAAGCGAGTGACTGTGAATGCTGATGTTGGGGTTTCTCCGGGTCATTTGGCCTCCACCCCAGCTGCCGCAAGCATGTCCGCCAGCCAGGCAGCCAGGTAGTCGCTGTTTGGTTTCCCGCCTCTCGATGGGCAGGTCACATAGAGGTGAAGCTCCTCCCTGGGTCTGGTGGTGGCGACGTAGAGCGTGTTGAGGTTCTCGATCGCATCTTTCATAGTGGTGGTCAGTTTGAGTTCCGTCAGCGCCCTGGAAAGCGGCAGGTTCTTGGACGCCCTGAGCCATACCAGCTCACCTTCGGCGGTCAGGCCCTCGCTGTCGCCCCGGCGCCTCCAGTTGGTGAAGGGAACGAAGACCACCGGGAACTCGAGCCCTTTGGCTTTGTGAATCGTGAGAATCCTCACGGCGGACAAGTCCTCCGGAAGCCCGATCTGCTCATCCATGCCGCCCTCGTCCCAGAATTGAAGGAAGCCCGATAGGCTCATCGAGCCCGAAGCCTCGGCCTGGAACACAATCTCGAGAAAACGCTGGGTGAACACCGAGTCATCCGGGAAACGCTCTGCCACCCTGAACGCCGCCAGCACCTCGCGGACCAAGTCGTAGGGAGCGAGGTAGCCGCCGAGCGAAACCAGGTCCCGCACCAGCGGCTTGGCCAGCTCCGGAAAGGTCTTCTCGAAGGCCCGGTAGAGCGGCTTGGGCCAACCGCCTGCACGCAGGAAGCTGGCGAAGGCTTCCGCCTGTGGGCCACCCGCCAAGCCCGCGAACAGAGGGCTCGCCAGCGCTCCCCAGAAGGCCATGTCATCCAGGGGATACTCCAGAAAGTGAAGATAAGCGACCAGGCCCTTAACGAGCGGCGAAGTCTTGAGCCGGAGCGAGTTCTCGGTGACGATCGGGATGCCCTCGGCCACAAGCCAGGTCGCGACCATTTCGGCTTGCTCGTTGGAACGTACCAGCACCGCGATGCCTTGCTTGCGATGAGCCCAGGCTTCCTTGACTTCGGCTCTCAAGGCCGCCTCGATGTCATGGTAGAGCTCCTCGGTGGACCCCGCGAAGTGCCTCACCATCACGCGGCCCGTGCCTGCCGACCGCGCCAAGCCCGGTTTGGTATGCTGCTGGACGTCCTTGAAGTTCGCCGCAATCGTGGCAGCGAGCTCATCGCACTTGGCATCCGGGGTCTCCTTCGGCATCATGCGGCGCGCAAGGGCTTGAGTGAAGGCCCCGTCCGTAAGGGTCCCGTAAAGCTTGTTGTTGAACTCCACGATCGCGGGCAGCGAGCGGTAGTTGGTCTCCAGCACACGCTCGGCGTGCTCGTCGAGCTCGACACTTCGAATCTTCTGACCGAACACCTCGTCGAAGAGCCGCCAGTCTCCGCCCCGCCAGCCATAGATGGCCTGCTTGACATCGCCGACGTAGAAGAGGGTGCCACCATTGGCGAGACACTCTTCCACCAGCACGAAAAGGGTCTCCCACTGCCGGCGGCTGGTGTCCTGAAACTCATCAATCAGAAAGTGGTGGATCGCCGATCCGATCTTGAGGAGGGCGTAGGAGCCCCGGCCTTCCCCCTCTCTCAGGTAATCGTGGGCCCGGTCCAGCCAGTTCCCGCCAAGGACTCGGCCCTCACATTCGCTCTGGATGCGGACTTCCTTGCGGAGTTCCTCAAGCGCGACCAGGTAGGGATAGATCGTGGCCCGCGCGTGGCAATCAAGATAGGCATCCCGGGCGGCCTTGAGGTCGGCGAAAAGAGCGTCCAGCTCGTCGAGCTTCCCCTCGTCGAATTCCTGGGCCTTCTTCTTGAGGTCACGCAGTGACTCCTTGGCCCAGAAGGTGGTGTCCAGGTTGTCCGCCGGAGCCTCAAGATACTCCCGAATGCTCTCACTCCTGCGGAGGCGCTCCGTTAAGCCGGCCTTGTCCAGGGCGGCGAGGAAATTCCGGCTCTTGGCGGCGAGTTCGGCGTAGGCTGCGTCGCGATCCGGCTCTTTCGCCTCGCGAGCGGCTTCCGCGGCCAGTGCGTAAAGCTCCCGGATGCGCTTTCTGATTGGGCGCTCCAGCGCCATGCCCACGGCCTGCTGGATGTTGAGGTAAGTCTCGATCAGGTCCACGATGATCCGCCGGTAGCGGTCGCTGGGATTGTCCCAGGCCACCGAAGCCAGCAAGCGGTCGAAACAGCGATCCAGCATCGCGTCCCGGTCGAAGTCAACGTCCAGCTCGGGAGGGAGGCCCATCTCAACGGCGAAGGCCCGCATCACCGTGTAGATCAGGCTGTCTATGGTGCGAACTTGGAAGTCGCCGAAATGCTCCAGGATGATGTCGAGCCAGGCACGAGCCTCCGCCGGGGCGAGCCCGGTCTCGGCAGCCAGACGCTTGCCCTCCTTGGTTCCGAGGGCCAGGTGCTTGAGGGCCAGGATCACCCGGTCTTTCATCTCCGCGGCGGCTCGGTTGGTGAAGGTAATCGCCACAATTTGGCGGAGGTCCTGAGGCGACGGATGGACCCGCTTCAGGAGCTCAAGAAACCGGATCGTGAGCTGGTAGGTCTTGCCCGCCCCGGCCGATGCCCGGACCGCCAGGATGCGCGGAGGTTGCTTGCGGGCCGTCCCTGCCTTGGAGAGTTTCGCGGGCATCGGTAGCTCCTGGGTTCCTGAGAGCCGAATTATACCGGAGGCCGCCCACACGCGCCAACGATTTCGCGCTTGCAGTGATCATGGGAGAGGGGGTACAATATACCCTAACTGCCTTTGAGTTAACTCATCACTCCTGGAAGCGGAGGTCGGCCGAATGAAGATCACTCTCACACTTGCCAAGGCGGACGTAGGTAGTATCGGTGGACACATCAAGCCGGGTGCACGCCTGATGCGGGCCGTGACCGACTTTGTTGCGCGTGAAGGCAAAGGGATCATGAGGGATTACTACGTCTCTCACACCGGCGATGATATAGCGGTGCTTCTGGCTCACGTCAGAGGCGTTGGCGATTCCCAGATTCACAAGCTGGTCTGGGATGCCTTCTGGGCTGCCGCCGAAGACGCGCGGAGGCAGGGGCTTTACGGCGCGGGACAGGACCTCCTCAAGAACGCCTTCTCGGGCAACATCCGCGGCCTTGGACCCGCTGTCTGCGAGATGGAGTTCGAGGAACGTCCCAATGAGTCCTTTCTCATGTTTGCGGCGGACAAGACCGACCCCGGCGCCTACAATTTGCCAGTCTATCTCGCTCTCGCCGATCCGATGTATAACGCCGGCTTGATGCTCAGCCCGAGCATGTTCAAGGGCTTCAAGTTCACCATAATGGATGTCTCCTACACCAAGGGCGACCGGGTGATCGACCTCAATGCTCCCGAGGAGATTTATGACATCGCCGCCCTCTTGAGGGACAACCAGCGCTACGTGGTCGAGAGCGTTCACTCGCGGGCCAACGGCGAGCCCTGCGTGGTGGTGAGCACCACCAGGCTCCACAACATCGCCGGCAAGTACACGGGCAAGGACGACCCGGTGATGATGGTCAGGGTCCAGGGCGCGTTTCCGGCAACCGGCGAGGTCTTGCAGCCTTTCAAGATCGGCCATTTCGTGGCGGGCTTCATGCGGGGCAGCCACACCGGCCCCTTGATGCCGGTCAAAGTCAACTCCACCATATCCTGGTTCGACGGGCCGCCCATTGTGAGCTGCGCAGCCTTCTGCGTGCACGAGGGCAGGCTCAGTGAACCAGCCGATGCCTTCGATCATCCGCTCTGGGATTACGTGCGGGACAAAGTGAGCCGGAAGGCTCTCGACATTCGCGAGCAGGGTTTCTCAGGCTGCGCCATGCTCTCATATGATGAGCTCGAATATGGCGGCATCGTTGAGAAGATGGATGGGCTCACCAAGAGGTTCCGCGTGAGACCGGCCAAGGCGCAGGCCAAACCACCTGCGAGGGGCGCATCCCCCAAGAAGAAGAAATAGCAGTAGCCCTTAGCCTCAGTCGGTGACCACCAGTTTCCTGGTGCCATCGAAGCCGGGCGCCTGGAGCCGATAGAAATAAACGCCTCTGGCCACGGCTTCCCCGTGGTCGCTTCTTCCGTTCCAGGTCACCGAATGATCGCCGGCCGTACGCGGCTCATCCAGCAAGGTCGCAACCACCCGTCCGGTGACATCCACCACGGTGATCCTCGCCCTGCCCGGCGTGCCCAAATGAAAGCGAATCGTGGTAGCCGCTCCCATCGGATTGGGAGCAGCCTCGCCCAGCGATGAGGCAGCGCGCCCACCATCGCGCCCCGGCGTATCGACTCCCGCCGTGCACGTGGTGAAGCTCGGCAGACTGCCCGGGCCGGTCCAGGCAAACTGGAAGCTCAGCCAATCGTTGCAGTCAACATCGCCATCACCATCGAAGTCCGCCGCACGGCATTCGGGCCCGACCGGACCACCGCCCGGCCCGGTGTAACACGCCACGAACCGGTTGTAATCGAGCGAGTCAACGTCGGCATCCTGATCGAAGTCGCCGGCCGCGCCGTTGGCAGTTGACGCATCTATCTTGGAGAGATCATTGGTCACGGTGTAACCGGCAGCCAGGAGCTCGTACATCGAGTGGTCAAGATACTTCCGGAAGGTGCTGGTCGAATCGTCGGGATCGGCGCTCGGACTTGGCCAGGGTGGTGAGTAGCCGTTGGCAAGGAAGGCCGGGATCAAGATGTTCTTGACCGACCAGATATCGGCGGCAACCGGATCGCGCGAGGCCACCAGCTCCTGCCTCATGGTTGCGCCCGCGTAGCTGGTAGCCGGTCCCGAGGTCGGCACTCCATTCACATAGAGCGCGTCGATGATGTTGAGATCGGCCGGACCGATCTCGCCCAGCACCTTGCCCAGGATGCCAGTCGCAATCGCGTTGTGCGAGTTGGTGCTCAGAAGGCCGGTGACCACTCCCATATAGTGCTTGACGCTGGCCGTCACGCCATAGACCGCAGCATGGGACTTGAGTACCGGCATATTGATGAACTTGAGATGGCTCCGGTCATAGGTGTGGCCGACTGGGTCCCAGATGCCATACCTGAGACTGATGTAAGTGCCCGCAGCGGTCCGGAACTTGGGATAGGAGGGCCGGCCATTGACCTGGGAATCGAAAGCCTCCACCACGTAACCGTCGGTCGTGTTCCCTGCGGAGTATTCGCTGACCGATGTGCCGCGAATCAAGGTCCAGTCGTAATGCGACACGTTGTAGCCGAGCGCCTGAAATGCTGCGACCACATCGTGAGGCGAACGTCCATGGTCCTGAGCGTTGTTCTCGGCGCGGTCGAAGTTGGCGACATCCACGAATTGCCCGTTCTCGCATACGACCACCTGCCCCGTGAAACCGTCGGGATGGTTGACGATGCGGCGAATCAGGCCCGCGAGCAAGTCCACGTTGGTGCCGCCGCGCTGATCCCACTGGTAGTTGATCTTGATGAGGACGACATCGTTGGGAGCGATGATGCCGTCCGGGCCCGCGGTCAAGGAGGCCGTGCTCGACTTGTAGAACTTGAGCCCCTGGCGGCCCATCAAGGAGATGAGATTGTCAAGGCTGATCAAGCGGTCGCCGGTGGGTGCCACCTCGCAGCCGGTCACATGGTACAGACTGGCGCGATACGAGCTCGGAGCTGCCAGCTTCGGCCCGAGGTAGGCAGGGGTGGAGGCGGCTCGCCCCAAGAATGCCCTGGCCAAATCGGCCCTGACCGGAGCGAAGTCGCCCACGCCTGTGGCCACCAAAGTCAAGACCACGGCTCCGATGGTCGCAGCAAGGGTGACCAGGGCCCTGGCCCTCGGTCTGCGGAACGCCGCGGCCAAGCCGTGACGGAGCCGGTGGCGGGCGGCGATCAGAGTGGTGGTGAGAGGCGCCCCAAGCGCGAGGGCCGCCGTTGACATGGCGGCCTTCTGGCAGGGGTAAGCAAGTCTTGAGGGCTTGGTTCCGCTCCGGAGCACAAGCCACGAGAGAGCTGCGATTCCGGCGATCACCGGATGTTGAAGTAGTCGGCGTAAGTGGCGTCTGATAGCCCGATGCCGCATGCCCGCACCTCCGTTTTCACCAAAACCGTTTCTGCAATGATCGCGCCACGGATAGCGAGCGTCACTCTGCCTGATCTACAACCACAATATAACACATGGCTCGCAAGTTGGCGCCACCCTTGCCTGTTTCCCGTTGCCGCCGCTACTCCCATGGGATACAATGCGCCTGGGTGCGGATTACACAGGAGGCAGAGAAATGAGCAGATTGGTATCGCTTGCAGCAGCGGTCATCTTCGTATGCACGCTAACCACTTCACTCGCGGCGCGCACCTGGCTCATCAAGCCCGACGGCAACGGGGACGCGCCGACGATCCAGGCTGGTGTGACTTCGGCGGCTGCCGGTGATACCCTGCTCCTCGCCGACGGCACCTTCTCGGGCGCGGGTAACCGCGATGTCGAAGTCTACAACGCCCAGCTCGTGATTGGCTCCGAAAGCGGCAATCCGGCCCTCTGCATCGTCGATTGCGGGGGAAGCTCATCTGAATACCACCAGGGCTTTGACATAAGAACCACCGGTACCCCCACTACCGTGCTCAAGGACATTACTGTCCGGAACGGCTATTCCAGCGCTGTCGGCGCGATCTACGTGGGCAGGAACACGGCGGATCCCGTCACCGCGACATTCGTGGACTGCATTTTCACCGGCAATACCTCGGTGTGGGCCGGCGGTGCCATGGCCGTGATTGATGGCTGCACCGCGGACCTTACCGGCTGCCAGTTCATCAATAACTCGGCAACTTCGGGAGGAGCTCTGTGCCTGTATCAGGGCAGCTCAGCCACGGCGACCGGATGTGGTTTCGAGGGGAACCAGGCCCAGTACGGTGGCGCGGTGGATTTCAGCTACACGGGTACCGCATCGGGCAGCTTCACGACTTGCGCGTTCGTGGGCAACGGGGCCACAAAACACGGGGGTGCCATCTACGCTGAAGCAGGTAGCCCTGTGCTTTCGGTCTGCACCTTCATCGAGAATTCGGCAGACTGGTCGGGCGGTGCCGTTTATCTCAATGGTGGTGCGTCCATGACCCATTGTCTCTCGATTCGAAACAGGGCCAGCCTTGTTGGGAGCAGTCTCTGTTGTGCGGCTGCACAACCTATCCAAATAACGGGCTGCACCTTCGTCGCCGACTCGCTTGGCGGCGCCGTCATACAGTGCGGTCCGAACGTGTCTCCTGTCTTGGACAAGACCATCATTGGCTTCGCTAAGTCGGCATCTGCTCTGGCTTGCGACATTGGCGCGCCCGGCACTCCCACCCTCACGTGCTGCGATATTTACGGCAACGATTTCGGCGATTGGACGGGCTGCATTGCGGGGCAAGCCGGTACCAACGGCAACTTCTCGGCAGATCCCAAGTTCTGTGACATCAAGACCGCGAACCTGACCGTGGAGACGTGCTCGCCCTGCCTTGCCGCCAACAACTCCTGCAACCAGGACGTCGGTGCACTGGGAAGCGGCTGTCTTTGCGGGCAAGCCGTCGAGCCCACAACTTGGGGCGCCATCAAGGCCATCTACAAATAGATCGGGCGATCTGAGCCCGGAACACTACCCGTTTGCAGGGGTTATAATAGGATAGGGAAGTGGGTGTAGGAGGTGTGGCCTGGGTAGCCGGAATTGAGCTGCGATGGCGTCACAGGTTTTGACGCGAGGGAGGAGGGGGACCATGCGAACTTATCGACCCACCGC
>DATKKY010000170.1:0-7971 GCA_035542695.1 bacterium
GCATGAAATGAGGATACCCGCCCTTTTCGGCCATCTCGAGGCTCCAGGTGATCTTCTCAATTTCCTTGATCACTTCTTGGTCCTCGGAGGTCGCAGTGGTAAAGCCCTCCGGGGTCAGCACGGCTACCTCGCCGTCGTCCATATAGACCACGTCGCGGGTGTGGCACATGATGGCGGCGACATCGGAGGCTACGAAGTACTCATCGGTGCCTATTCCCAGCACCAGCGGGCTGCCGTTCCTGGCAGCCACTATCTTGCGTGGCTCATCACAGCAGATCACCGCGATCCCGTAAGTGCCCTGAACCATGCCGAGAGCGCCCTTGACGGCTTCCTCAAGGGGCTTGCCCCGCTCGTGGAATCTCTCGATCAGATGGGCAAGCACCTCGGTATCGGTCTCGCTCTGAAAGGTGTGGCCCTCTTTGGCCAGGAGATCCCTCAGGGGTCCGAAGTTCTCAATGATGCCATTGTGGACCAGGGCGACTCTGGCGTGGCAATCGCAGTGAGGATGGGCATTACGGGTGTTGGGTTCCCCGTGAGTTGCCCATCTGGTATGCCCGATGCCGCTGGTGCCCTTTATTTCCAAATGGGCGAGACGATCCTCGAGCGCGCTTATCTTGCCTGATACCTTCTCGACCGTGATGGAGCCATTGGTCTGGACCGCGATCCCCGCCGAATCGTAGCCGCGATATTCAAGACGCTTGAGACCATCAAGCAGCAGGGGCACGACATCCTTCTGCCCCACATAGCCGATTATGCCGCACAAGCTACGATCCTCCTCGCTAGTCCAAGAGGCTTCGACCCTTAGCTATCAAGGCTCGTGCCTCGTCGATGCCAGCAGCTTCAGCTATGAGGCGAATCACTGGCTCGGTGCCCGACCGCCTGATATGAAGCCACCTTCCGCCCAGGTCCACCCTGAGGCCGTCATCCAGATTCAGTTGGGACCCCGGAAATAGCCCTCTTACCCTGTCGGCAAACTCCTGAGAACCCGGCTCACTTCCAGATGAGACCTTCTCTTTAACTATAACATATTTGGGATACTTAACCATCATTTGCGACAGGCGCGTTCCGCTGGCTGCCACGGCCTGGAGCACCAGCGCTGTTCCGACCAGGGCATCCCTCCCGTAGTGAATCTCCGGCAGAATCACACCGCCATTGCCCTCGCCCCCGATAGGGCTCCCAACCTGCTTCATCTTCGAGACCACATTTATCTCGCCTATGGGTGAGCGGTAGCAAGGTACCCCGTGCCGTTTGGCGACATCTTCGACCACCATCGAAGTCGAGAGGTTGGTGACTACTGGGCCGGGCCTGTGCGTAAGCACCAGATCGGCTGATATGGCCAGGGTGAGGTCCTCCCCAATCGCCTCTCCCCGATCGTCCACAATGGCCAGCCTGTCCCCGTCAGGATCGAACGCCAAGCCCAGATCGGCGCGCTCGCGCCGGACCAGGTCCGAGAGCCCCGCAAGATTCTGGGCAAGGGGCTCCGGGTTCCGCCCGAATATCCCCGTGGGCTCGCAACTGAGCGCAGACAGCTGGCATCCAAGACGCCTCACCAAGTCCGGAATCACGATGCTGGCCGCCCCGTTGACGCAATCGATGGCGACACGAAGCCGGCGGCTACGGAGCCCCGGCAAGTCGAGATAACCGAGCCGCAAGACCTGCTCCAAATGGCGCTGGCCGGCCTCAGGGTCACGTTCGAGGCGGCCGGCCCGGTCGAAGGCCGAGTAAGCAAGCTTGCCCGAATTGAAGACGTCGATCACGCGATCAACATCAGGCTTCTCAAGGAAGGTCCCGGCTCGCGATATCAACTTCAGGGCATTCCACTCGGCCGGATTGTGACTTGCCGTGATGGCTATTCCGCCCTGGGCCCGGTGGTGCTCAACAGCCAGCTGAATCGTGGGCGTCGTGGCAACCCCCAGGTCCACTACCCGGCTGCCAGTCGCTCCAAGTCCCGAGATAACTGCGGATTCAAGCATTTCTCCGGAAAGACGTGTGTCCCGGCCTACGACGTAGGTACCCTGGCCAAGGATAGTGGCAAGAGCTGCGGCAAAGCGGCAGCAGACGTCGGGGCTCAGGGGATCGAAGGCAATTCCCCGGATGCCTGACACGCTGATTACCAGCCTGGAATCGGCCAAAGTGCACTCCTCGAGCCGGACGACGTCGGCAATCGCTTTCCGGATGGGCTTACATTACAGCTTGGCGCTTCGGCGTGTCAAGCCAGCCAAGACCGATTGACGCGCGAGGCGGCCCCTGCTACCATGGCAAGGATGCCTCCACAGGCTGGGAATCGCAGCAGCGAAAGTCAACACCAACTGCCAACGTGGGCCTTCGTGGTTCCCCCGGCCGCTGCCTTGGCGTGCTTCCTGGTCTATCTCAGCCAGATTCACAGCCTGCCCTTCTTTCGGTTCCTCGTTGCCAATCCGCTGGCTTACGACGTGGAGGCCAAACAGCTCGCGAGAGGAATCCCGGCAGATCAGCCGTTCTTCCTTAGCGCGCTGTATCCAGCGTTTGTCGCGTTGGTCTATCGCCTCTCCGGCGGAAGCCAACTGGTGCTCGCGGTGGTCCAGGGCGGCCTCGCTGCCTTCAATGTCTGGCTGGTCACCGAGATCTCGAAGCGGCTCTTTTCGAGTTGGACCGCGCTGGGCGCAGGTTTGATAATGACCTTCTACTGGAGCTTCTACTACTTCGCCGGTGAGATGGTTCCTGCAACCCTGTTCACAACCTATGTGCTTGCCGGCATCCTGCTCTTCCTGGACAGGGACGAGCCGCGCGTGTCGCGCGTGAGCCTCGCGGTGGCGGGCGCAGGCATAGTGATATCCTTGATGTACGCCACGCCGGCCTTAAGCCACCTCGGAAGCTTGCTTGGGTGGGAGCCGGCTCGTGGGTCACCTGCCCACTACTGGGCTGGCCTGGTCTTCTTCTTGGTTCTGGCGCTGGGTGCGGCCTCGTGGCTGGTCGGGTCAAGGCCGCGGGCCATCCTGGCGGGCATGCCCAATCTGGTTGGCAGCGGTTTCGCCCTTGGTTTGGGCGCGCTGGCCTGGAGCGGGGCCACCGTGCTCGCAGCCGTCTTCGCCCTGTGGCTTGTCCTGGTGAGAGGCGCGAGGAGGCGAGCCCTGGTCCTCCTCGCCGGGTTCCTCATGCCGTTAGTAGCGAGCACAGCTTATAACTTGCTCATGTCGGGCGACCTGATTCCCGTGACCTCGAGCTTCGGGGTCAACCTCTACATCGGCAACAATGCTGCAAGCGATGGCATGGATCCCTTCAAGTTAGGGGAAGGCAACCATACCAGGATCGAGGCTGACAGACTGGGGCTTTCAGGTAAGCAGCGCTCCGATTTCTTTGCAGCTCAGGCGATCAAGTTCATCACAAGCCGGCCCGGCCGTTGGCTCAAGCTGGAAGGCAGGAAGATCCTGACCTTCCTGGGCCGGACCCAGATCAACAATAACGCCGACATCGCCGAGCGGCGTGCGGCGTGGAAGCGCCTCTTCCTGCCCTGGCTTCACTTCGGCATCGTCTTCCCGCTGGCGGTGGCCGGCATGGTCGCGGCTCGTCGAGAGAACCGCCGTGCCTTGATTTTGGCTGCCGGCTACACCAGCTTCATCGCCATACCACTGGTCTTCTTCGCCTGCGAACGCTTCCGGCTGCCGGCAATCGCGATCCTCGTGCCGCTGGCGGCCTATGGCGCCGAGATGATCATCCGCTATGCTGCGCGGAGAGCGCCGGCTGCCCTTGCCGCGGTTCTTGTCCCAGCGATAGTTGCAGGCCTGGTATCCAACATCGATTTTCTCGGACTTGCGAAATACGAGATGCCGGCAATTGTGGCCAACAAGGCTTACGTCGCCCGGCTCGCGGGCAATCCGGAAGTAGCGCGGACTCTGGCGCTCAAGGCGCTCAAGCTTGACCCCAGTGTAGCAGGAGCCCACTTCCAGCTTGGGGCGATCGCTGAGGAAGAGAACGAGCCAGTTGAGGCGCTAACTCGGTATCTTGACTGCCTCGAGGCTGATCCCTATTTCGTGGCAGCCTATGGGGCGGCTGCCCGAATTCTCGAGAGAGCAAGCATAAGCAGGTCTTACCTGGATACCTACGTGGATGATCTCACAAGTGGCAGAGAGTCCGCCGATGTAAAGACCAAGCTGATCGATTTCATCAAGGCCCGCCAACCCTAGTCGCCCGTCGAGCAAGGTCCTGAGACCAGCGATATGTCCATCAGGCGCGACCCCAGCTCGCTGGCTTCGCTCCTGGCCTCCAGCTCCCGGGCAATCTCATCAGCCGTCAGGCCCCGCTTCAGGCCATCGAGCTCGCTGAAGAGCCAGCAGTCTTGCGTCCGCGCAAGCTCGAACACCTTGCCGTCTGGCTCGGTACCGTAGGTCAGGATTATGGGCATGTGAGAGTTTGCGCCCCTCAGCTCCCCTACCAGCCCCGCCAGACGTTTTGTGCCCAGCTCAGTGCTCATGAACACGGCGCCGAAAGCACCTGCCAGTTCGGTGGCGTTCGCCTTGCTTTCTCTGATCACTGTGGTTTCGAGCGACAGCACCGATGCCTGCTCAAGGGCGTCGGTGATGCGCCGGGCGCGAGTCCCTGTGAAACCTACGAAAGCTACCTTCAACCGCAATTGCCTACCCCCTTCCAAGCTAACTTGCACATCCCCGGGTTCGGCCGCTCCTCTCGCAGTTCCTGATCTCTCTCACTATTCGCTGAGGATCCACCCGGTCACCCCCGGCAATGCCCTCAATGATCTCCATCGCCCCGACAGCAGCCCTTCGGGCCGCCTGGGCATTCGGGGCCTGGAAATGGATCACGTGGTTCTTGCTCTTGCGACGGGTCCACCCGGTGTATCTCTTGTGGGAGCACGAAGCCATCTTGAGCAGCTCCAGAGTCAAGTGCTCCATCACGTGGGCCAAATCCGTCCCCTTCTCCATTTCCTTTAAGAACCCTCCGACTTCGCTAGCGTAGCACTCGTGTGAGCGGAGTTGGGGCAAGAGCCGCACCAGCTTGCGCACGAACCCGTTCAAGGTCGCAGTTGTGGCGGACGAGTACCTTCCGAGGCTGACCTCAACCTCATAGACGGAGATGCCGCTTCTCAAGATCCTCATACCCTGGGTCTCGCCCTTCGCGCTTTTCATGCTGCTCGCGCCTCTCGGTTCCGCTTGGTCCGCCGGCTACATCAAAGGGGAGCCACTGTCGCCAGCTGACTCCCCCAGATTTCTATCGCGGCTCGTTCTAGATTAAGAACGTGATTGCTACATCCAGATCATCGACTTCTTGACCTGGCTTCTCATGACCTTGCAGTAGCTTCTGATGATGGAGCGCACATCTCTGGCGGTGTAAGGCTTGCCGCCGGCCTGCCTCAGGGTCCGGTAAACCACCTGGTCGGACCACATGGCTGGATTGGTCCAGCACGTGTACATGCCCTGCCAGGCACCCTTGATCATGGGCTTCACGTAATCCATGTTGGTCCACTGCTTCTTGGTCGTGTGTCTCTTCCTCATTGCCATACCTCCAATTGCGAGCCGCGTTCCGACCATAGTTCGGCATGGCCAGCGGGAAGGATTAGCTTTTTTGGGCAGATTTCTCGAATCCAGCGTGCCTCTTCGAGTGGTCTTCGCGGCTGCCTAGTGCAGTGTATTGATCAGGGCGCGCGCTTCCTGATTGGACGGCTCGGCCGCCAGCACGCTTTCCAACTCATGCCTGGCATCACCGGTCTTGCCCCGGGCAATATAGACCCTGGCCAAACCCACCCGTGCCGGAGTGAACCGCTGGTCGATCTTGAGCGAGGCCTCGAACTCCGCCTGGGCTCGTGCGAGATCATGCTGCCCTAGATAGGCGGTGCCCTTTATGGTATGAAAATAGTTGCCGTACTGGCCAGAGATCCTGAGAGCAGCGTCGCACACAGCGAGCGCGCTGTCGGCCTTGCCCTCAGCGAGCAAGACACTCGAGGCCCCGATGGCGGCAGCGGTGAAGCCCGGGTTCAGCTTGATCGATGCCAAGTAGTGCGCAAGTGCCTCATCTGGCTTGCCGCTCGACTCCAGCGCCTGGCCCAAGACATAGTGGACCTCGGGCTTATCAGGACCAAGCTCGGCGGCCTTCCTGGCAGCCTCCAGCGCACTAGTTAACATTCCTCTCGCCAGATAGGCCTGAGCCAGATTGGCGTACGGTTCAGCAAGATCCGGCGCGAAGTGCACAGCCTGACGGTACTCCTCGACCGCTTCGTCCGGCTTGCCAAGGAGCTCGAGCGCGAGCCCTCGGTTGAGATGGGAAGTGCCGTCGGAGGGGTTGACTTTGAGAGCGGCCTCCGCTGCCTCGAGGGCGGGAGCGCCCAGGCCCTTGCGCACATAGACCGTGGCCAGACTCACCAGGGCCTGCATGTTGCGCGGATCAGCAGCGATCACGGCTTTGAGGCCGGCGATCGCGCTGTCGGCCTGACCCATCTCGAAATAGGCATTGGCCAGACCAATCCGGGCACCGTAGTCCGTGGCATCCAGGTCGACCAGCTTCTTCCAAGTCTCCGCGGCCTCAGCGTAGCGCCCGTTCTTGTGATAGAAGTTGGCCATGTTGACCAGAGAGGTGTTGCCGCCGGTGACGTAGCCAAGTGACTGAAGTTTATCCTTGAGGGCCTGATCGACCGGCGAGGCTGCCGCGGCACTGCCGCCCCCCACTATCAGCGAATCATAGGCCGCGGTCTGGCGCACCGGGTGCGCCCGAGCCCAAGCGGGATCGAGCGCGTCGGTCAACACCTTGCCCGTCATCCGGCTTCCAACAGGAAGCCCCAGCAGGTGAAGCACCGTAGGGGCTACGTCCAGTACGCTGGCGTCAACTATCTCATGGCCGCGTTTGATACCAGGTCCGTACAGAACGACCGCGCCGTTCATGCGGTGCCAGTCAGTTGCCTGACCGACGCCGATCCTCGAATCGCTCATCGGCCGCAGGTCCCCAGATTTGAAGCCATGATCGGAGACAATCACCAGCACCGTCCGGTCATCGATCATGGCCAGTATCTCGCCGAGGAGGCGATCCGCTTCGACATAGGTGGCGGCGATTCCGTCGCCGTACTTGGCGGCGTCAGCTGCCGACACGCCAGGCATCGGCGGGTTCATGTAGCGCATGAACAGATGGCATGCACTATCGGTAAACTCGAAATACACGCCTGCCAGGTCGGGCCGCTCCACGGGATAGAGCTTCTCTATTATGCCCCGATAGGTCTCGTAACCGGAAACTATGATCCTCAGGTCGCTCACCGGATCGAGCGGATCGAACTTGGTTTTGAGTTGGCCGATCGGTCCGTGAATGTATGCTGGGAGCTCCTTATCCACAGTAGCGGGCGCCACAAGTAGCGGCCTTATCTCGTCAAGAATGCTCGGAGGCCAGGTCAGCCCCTTGGTCGGCGTAGCCGCATGACCGGTGGTCCACGCAGGATCAAACATGTGGTAGGCAACACGGTCGCTGACTATGAAGCCATCGACCTCCTCCGCGGGATAGGTCGCAAGCCAGCCTACAAAGCCTGACTTGAGCCCGAAAAGTGACGCGATGTTCCAAATGGCCGGAACCCGCCTCAGATCGCTTGTGGCCGGGACTTCCTCCCCCGTCCCCTCATCCTTCTCCAGAAAATCGATTATACCGTGGACGTCAGGTGTGACTCCTGTGGCCATTGTGGTCCAGATCAGCGGAGAGACCAGGGGTTCGATCGACCGCAGGTTCCCCCAAGAGCCTTCTCGCTTGAGCCGTTCGATATTGGGAAGCCCCCGCGCCTTTGCGACCGCCTCCGAGATCAGCCAGTCGTAAGCGTCCAGGCCGAGGATGAACACCTTAAGACCATCCTGGCGGGCGAGATTCTGAGGCAGGACACTCGATATCGCCAGGCCCTTGAGCTCCACTGAGGTGATCGTGATACCCACCGAGGCGACTGATTCGCCGAGCCTTTGCGCCAGTTGACTCCCCAGCGAATCAAGCGGAGCCTCGGCAGGGTTGGGCAGATGA
>DATKKY010000171.1:0-3852 GCA_035542695.1 bacterium
TCCATGGATACTCTTGCCTGCGGCCCCCGCCGAAGCTTCCCACACAATCTCCGAAAGCGTCGGATGCGGATGGACCACGCGAGCGATGGCCTCTGCAGTCAGGCCCTGCTTGATCGCAAGCCCGACCTCGGCGACCAGTTCCGACGCATGGGGCGCGAGCACTTGAAATCCAATCACCCGCCCACCGGGGCCGTCGCAGATAATCTTGGCGAGACCGAAGGTCTCTCCAAGGGTCAGGGCCCTGCCTATTCGCCCAAGCCTGAGCTTGTAAACGCGGGGCTCCGCGCCGGCCCGGGACGCTTCTTCCTCACTCCAACCCACCGCAGCGTACTCCGGGTCCGTGTAAACACACCGCGGAATAGCGCTGTAGTCAATCTCGGACGCGACGCCGCACGCATTCTCGGCGGCAGCCACCCCTTGGGCCATTGCCACGTGAGCCAGCATGTACTTACCAGTGACGTCGCCGACCGCATAGATGCCTGGCGCCGAAGTCCTAAGGTGGGCGTCAACCGTGATACCCTTTCGGTCAAAGGCGACACCAGCGGAATCCAGCCCGAGCCCATCCACATTTGGTCTCCGACCCACAGCCATGAGCACTTGGTCGGCCTGGAGCTTCCTCTCTCCGTCGAGCGTCACAGTTGTGCCTTGGTTAGACTTGTCGATCGTCATCACCCTTGTGGCAGTAAGAATGCCTATGCCCTTTCGCTTGAGCACGGCTTCGAGCCGCCTGGCCATCTCGGCATCCTCGGCGGGAAGAATGTGGTCCATCATCTCGACAATGGTGATCTTGGCTCCGAGCGCGCTGTAGACTTCGGCGATCTCGCAGCCGACTGCTCCCCCACCCACGATCACCATGGTGCCCCTCGGGCGCTTGAGATCCAAAGCATGGTCACTGGTGATTATGGCTTGGCCGTCCACCACCACACCGGGCAAGCTGGTCCAGCTAGACCCCGAAGCCACTATGACAGCCTTCGCACTGAGCCTCGTAGCACCAGAGGCTCCAGCGACTTCAACCGTCCCCGCCGAGCCAAGCCTGGCGCGGCCTTTGATCACGGTCACCTTGCGGGTGGCAAGCAGATCCTCCACCCCTTTGCGCATAAGACCCACCACTGACTGCGCCCGGGCAGCGATCGCTTGCGGGTCGGGTCTGGCGCCGTCCACCACCACGCCGAATTCCGCAGCCCTGGTGATGCGCCTCACCAGTCTTGCACTCTCGAGCAGGGACTTGGTGGGTATGCACCCTCGGTTGAGGCAGGTACCTCCTATCAGGTCCTCCTCCACAAGCGCCACGGCCGCTCCGAGGCTCGCACCGCGAAGGGCCGCAACGTAGCCGCCGGGCCCTCCTCCGATCACGACGATGTCATAGCTCTCGCTGTCCATATAGGTTAACTCCCGCCGGCCCGATCCGTTACCACAGGTGCGGCCGGTTAGACCTGAATCCCCGGTGAATCAGGCGGAAGGGAAACTTCTCGAGAGTACTTCCTGTGGGTCCCACTGATGTAGATAATGACCTTCCGCTCGGGCGAAACATTGGATATTTAACACAACGCCCGAGGGTAGTCAAGCCAAGGCCTTAGGCGTCGGCCAGAGAGGCCGATCTTGGACGGTTCGGCTGGTGCGCTCCTCTGCGGGATGCTTAGAACGTCATCCCGGCGCCGAATCTGTGGACCGCCTTGAAGACGCCGAAGCTGGTATAAGCGTAGTCTATGGAGACCTTGCCGAGGGAGGTCTTCAGATTGAAGCCGCAGCCGGTCGAGAAACCCATTTCCCCGGCATTGGTCGCATAACCCCCTCGCAGAAAGACGATGTCGTCCCAGGAATACTCCGCCCCCATGTGAACGCGTTCGGAGTAGTCGTTGGGATGAGTGGCATCAATCGCAGCCATCAGTTTGCTGGTGGGCGATAGCGTGAAATCGTAGGCCAGACCAACCCTGAAGTTCAGGGGCAGGTCATAACCGCCGAATTCATTGCCTTGCTCGACGTAGGCCGTGCCGATGTAATAGCGGTCGGTGTAAGTGCCGCCGAACTGCATGTCGGGGCCGAAGTTGTTGGTACACATGGCAAGCCGCAGGGACTTGAAGCCGGTGTAGTACACCGTGCCGAAGTCGAAAGCTACGCCACGGGAATGATAATCTGCGATCGTCTCTTCGATGTACTTGACCGATCCGCCGACCATGAGCCTATCAGTCCACCGTCTGCCATAGGACACGCCCAGGGCAATGTCTCTGGGCCTGAAGGTGCCTTCGACAACGTCAGCCTGCTGCTCGCTGACCATGGGGATCTCCCCATAGTCAACACACACGGCACTTATGGCTGCCGCCCCGGCCGAGCCGTACGGAAAAGCGTAAACGCCGCTCATGAACCTGATGTCGGCTAGCCACTCGGCGTCGCTCAGGACAACCTGCCTGGTCGCAAGCCCAGCCAGCCCTGCCGGATTCGCGAAGACCGAAGCCGCGTCCCCGACCAGAGCTCCGGAGGCCTCCCCCATGCCAACGCTTCTCACGTCCATGCCCACTTTGAGAAACAGCGCGCCTGCAGTGCCGACCCGGCTGATCATGGCCTGGGACGGTGCCGCAACCGCTGCGAGGCAGACGGCCAAAACGATGATCTTGGTGAGTTTCATTTCTCTGACCCCCAATATTCCTTTTATCTGTCACCCTTTATGACAGCGAACTTCCCGACCTTGTCGCCGTACTCGTCGCTGACGACGCGGTAGATGTAGATGCCGCTTGCTATTGACTGGTTGTTGCTGGTCAACATGTTCCAGCTCTCGCCGCCGGTCTCGCTGCCGGTCGGATCCATCGAAGTGTCACCGGCCACGTTGTGGTAAACCACGTTCACTTGCTCGCCGGTCAACGAATAGATATGTATCGTGCAGTGCTTAGGAAGATTCATGAAGGTCAGTCTTCCCTCATAGTCCAGCCTCTCCCAATCGGCGCTTCCGCGGTAGGGATTGGGCGCCACCATCACCGCATCCAAGGCATGCCGGGCCTTCTGGGCCATGCACTCCTGGAGGCACTTCTGGAGGCAGTCCGGGCATCCCTGGCACTGCTCTTCGCAGGACGCCTGGCAGTCGCCACCATAGTCCGAAGGGCGTGTGGTAGCATAAACGCCGTCCAAAGTCTTGCAGCTGGCAGCCCCTTTGGTGGACTCATTGCCAGTCTGGTCGTAGGCTGTCACGAGGTAGAACGTTGGGAAGCCTATCTTCATAGTATCGACGCAGGCGTTGGCATAGGGACGGGCGGAGAAGTCCCTGATAAGGTCCCAAGGCCCGACGTTGGACACGTTGCTGCGGTAAACGTGATACCCCGCGAAGCCGCTTTCCTCCTCAGCCGAGGATTGCCAATTGAGCGTCACCACTTTGCCGTCGGCCGTCGGCTCGGAAAGCACCGGGATCGCTGGAGCAGGGGTGTCAATCGCCAGCCCATTGGCAAACAGGGCCTTGGCATTGGCAACGTGCTCCAGGAGCGGACCGAGGTTGGTGGTGCTGCCGCCCAGTCTGGCCCTGCGGGTCCAGTAGGTGGCATCGAGGCCCTCGCCGAAGACTATCGCTAGATACACCGTCGCGGAGTCGCCGGCCTCGACTTCATAGGGCCCCACGCCGGTCATGATCCTGTAGTCGAACGGCTGCTCCGGAGGAGTTGGCTTGATGGTTCCCTGGGACATCCGCTCATAGGCTGAGGCGTCCCCGATGATGTCGTTGTTCCAGTCCCAGTACGTGAAAGTCTCCCACGTGACGCTCTGTGACGGGGCCTCGGTTATACGTCCACCCGGAGGAGGCGCGGACAAGAGCACTTGGCCCACGTGGGTCGGCGAGAGCAACTTGCTTGCGGGATCGCTCTGAATTGCTGG
>DATKKY010000172.1:0-10064 GCA_035542695.1 bacterium
GGCCGAGCGGACGCTCGTCATCGCGAGGGTTCATTGGAGGGAGCAGGTTACCCTACCTCAGAGTCTCCACATCACCAGGAAGAGGAAATTCGGAGACAGCCTGGTGTTGTTTATCCGCAAGACTAGGCAAGGGACTGGCTCGTGAGAATCGGACTCTACGCCGGCACGTTTGACCCCCTCACCAACGGCCACCTGGATATCCTGGAAAGAAGCCTCGCAGTCTTCGATAAGGTGGTTGTGGCAGTGGCTGCAAGCACACCCAAGAGCACCCTGTTCACGCTTGAGGAGAGGGTCGCCATGTTCAGGGCAGCCATCGGGCAAATGGAGCATGTCCAGGTGGAGCCTTTCGACGGCCTGCTGGTCAGTTTCGCGCGCGAACGCGGCGCGACGGCCATGATAAGGGGTCTCCGGGTGGTCTCCGATTTTGAGTATGAGTTCCAGATGGCGCTGATGAACCGAGAGCTGGCCAGGGACCTGGAAACGGTCTTTCTGATGCCCAGCGCGGAATACACCTACCTCAATTCCACCCTGATAAAGGCGGTTGCATCGACCGGCGGAGACGTTTCTCGGTTCGTTCCCGACTTGGTCAGAAGGAAGCTACGCGAGAAGTTCGCCAAGCCCTAAGGAAACCGCACAAGATGGGTACCATGACGTCTTTGTGGGACAAAGCGCGTCGGCGCGCCGCGCGGATAGCCCTGCCGGAACCCCAGGATCGACGGATCACCGAAGCAGCGGCTCTCACCGCCCGTAATCGGATCGCGCTGCCCATCTTGGTCGGGCCGGCGGGTAGCGCTCGGACCGCGCGGGCGGGGCTCGGCCACGATGCCGAGGGTATCACTTGGGTCGATCCCGCTGAGAGCAGAGACCTGGCCCGGTACGCACAAATCCTATTTGAGCGCCGCAAGCACAAGGGTCTCACCGAAGCTGGTGCCCTCCAATTAGCGCACGATCCTCTGTACTTCGCTGCCCTCATGTTGGCGGCTGGCGATGCTGATGGTCTGGTGGCCGGCGCTTCGACTGCGACGGCAGAGGTGCTGCGGGCGCTGCTTTGGTGCGTTGGGAAGGCGGAAACGGCAGAAGTGGTGTCGAGCTGCTTCATGATGATCGTCGGCGGCGCCGGGGGTAGGGAAAGGGTCCTCTTTTTCGCTGATGCAGGTGTGGTGCCCGATCCTTCGGCTGCCGAACTTGCAGGGATTGCAATCGCTACCGCAAAGACTCGGAGCATCCTCGTCGGCGACGAGCCATATGTTGCGATGCTGTCCTTCTCGACTCGAGGAAGCGCGGAGCATCCCTGCGTGGCCAAGGTTCGGGAAGCCACGGAGATCGCCAAGCGGCTTGCCCCTGAGCTCGCTATCGACGGGGAGTTGCAGGTGGACGCTGCGCTGGTGCCTGATGTTGCCCAGGCGAAGGCCAAGTCAAGTCCGGTAGCAGGACATGCCAACGTCCTCATTTTCCCTAGTCTGGATGCCGCCAACATAGGGTACAAACTTGTGGAGAGACTGGCCGGTGGCAAGGCCGTCGGGCCTCTTCTCCAGGGGCTCCGGAAACCCGCCTGCGATCTCTCGCGAGGTTGCCGGGTGGAAGACGTAGTCGACGCGATCGCGGTGACTGCCGTCCAGAAGGAAGTCTCCCCCGAGAGCGGGTCTCCCCAATGACTGAGCGATCTCGGAGGCGCGCCCTGGCCCGGCTTGCCCGCCTGCTCGGCGGCCAGAAACTCGAGACGACCCCTGAGGTTCTTGCCTGTTACGCCTTCGATGCGACCAACATAAGGTGTCGCCCTTTCGCAGTCGCCTTTCCCGAAGGTACGGCGGATATCCAAGTTCTGATGAGGATGTGCGAGGAAGCCGAACTTCCCGTAATCCCGCGGGGAGCGGGGACCGGATTTGCCGGCGGGACAGTGCCCCTTCACGGAGGGGTAGTGATCTCGACCGAACGGCTAGCACGCATCATTTCGGTGGAGCGGGATGGGCGCCTCGCCGTTGTCGAGCCAGGGGTGGTGAACGCTCGTCTGCAGGCCGAAGCCGGCAAGGTCGGCCTGATGTTTCCTCCTGACCCTTCCAGCCTCGAGGTCTCGACGCTCGGAGGCAATGTCGCCCAGGACGCCGGCGGGCCCAGGGCGCTCAAATACGGTGTGACCCGGGACTATGTCTTGGGGGTTGACGCGGTGCTTGCTGGCGGCCACCTGGTGGAGTCCAATTGGCGGAACGCCGGATGGGATCCAGTATCCATTCTGCTGGTCGGAAGCGAGGGAACGCTCGGTTTCATAACCAGGATATACTTGAGGCTGGTGGCCAAGCCTGAGGCCTTCGCGACAGTGCTCGCCTTCTTTGAAAGCACTCACGACGCGGCCGCGGCCGTCAATCGGATCTTCGCCGCCGGAGTGCTGCCCGCAGCTGTCGAGTTGATCGATGCCGACACCATGGCCTCGATAACCAGCTTTGCCAGGCTGGACGTACCCAATCGGGCCGGGTGTTCGCTGCTCGTGGAGACGGACGGCGAGGCGGTTGAGGCTCGGGAGATGATGGCCGCCGTCGAGGAGGCAATCAAAGCCGAGCGGCCCGTCGAACTTCGGCTTGCTGCCTCGGAAATCGAGCGGCAGGAGCTATGGCGGATGCGGCGTGCGGTGTCGCCGGCGCTTGCGCGGATCGCTCCGTGGAAGATCAATGAAGATGTCTGCGTGCCGCGGTCGAATCTGCCGGCGCTGGTGGATGCAGTGCGGCTGCTCGGCCAGAAACACTCGCTCAGGGTCCCAACCTTCGGCCATGCGGGTGATGGCAACTTGCACGTCAATATCATGTTCGACACCAGAGACAAGGACCAAGTTCGTAGAGCGGAGGCGCTGGCTGCAGACCTCTTTGAGGCCACGCTCCGCCTTTCAGGAAGCATCAGCGGGGAGCATGGTATTGGCTTGACCAAGATGCCATACCTTGCTGGCCAACTCGGGCCCGACGTGATCCGGCTCAGCGAGCACATCAAGCACGTGTTCGATCCGCGCGGCATAGTCAACCCGGGCAAGGTCATAGGTGACGCTTGAAAACCCGGCACAAGCCCACCTCGGGATTCATCGATATCGTTGAGATTGTCGTTGCAGCAGGAAGCGGCGGCGACGGCTGCGTCAGCTTTCGCAGAGAGAAGTATGTGCCCCGCGGGGGGCCTGATGGTGGTAACGGCGGCCGGGGAGGTGATGTGGTCGTCAGGTCCGATCCGCATCTTGCCACGCTCGTGGACTACAGGTACAAGCGGATCGTCAGGGCGGGCCGGGGATCCCATGGTAAAGGCAAGAATCAGCATGGCAGAGATGGGGCCGCCGCTGTCGTCAGGGTCCCGGTCGGGACAGTGGTCCGAGATGCCGTCACAGGTGATGCGATCGAGGATCTGGTCACGACAAGCGAGGTTGTGATCGCAAGGGGCGGTCGGGGCGGACGCGGCAATGCGGTTTTCGCAACCTCAACTGATCAGGCTCCGCGCCGGAGTGAGCTGGGCGAGGAGGGTGAAGAGCGCAGCATAATCCTGGAAGTCAAGCTGATTGCCGACGTGGGGATTGTCGGCGAACCGAACGTGGGCAAGTCGAGTCTGTTGAGGATGCTGACAAGAGCCCGGCCCAAGATTGGAGCTTATCCGTTTACCACGCTCAGCCCGAACTTGGGGGTGCTGCGCTACCGGGATCGCGAGATCGTGCTGGCGGACATTCCCGGTCTGATCGAAGGGGCTCACCTGGGCAAAGGGCTCGGGCACGAGTTCCTGAGACACATCGAGCGCACCAAGATGCTGCTCCTCGTGGTGGACGCCAATGCGCCCTCCCCCGGGGAGAGCCTTGCCAGGCTGCGTTCCGAATTGGCCCTCTATAGCCCGCTGCTCGATGCCAAGCCCTATATCGTATGTCTGAATAAGGTAGACCTGGTCCCACCCGAAGAGCGACATGCGTTGGAGGCTGGTGGAGCCGGGATACTAGTATCGGCAGCTACCGGGTACGGGCTACGCGCCTTGGTGAAGAGTCTTGCTGGGAGCGTGGTTGGGACCGATGGGGAGGGGGACGGAAATGGGCTGGGGAAGAGGCCGTGAAATCCTGCTTGCGCTGATGCTCTCGGACGAGTTCAAGCCCTCGCATTTGGCGAAGCTACTCAACCACACATCACTGGCGGCTCTTGAGGCGGCTGGTGAGAAAGCCCTGGCGCGGGAGTTGGGTGCGACCGAGGCCGGCTTGGCAACCGTGGCTCAAGCGCGCGAGCCGGCTCGCCGGCTGTCAGGCGACCTCGCGGCAAAGGGTTTCGGCATGGTGGCGCTCTGCGAACCCGCGTATCCCCGCCTGCTGCGGGAGATTGCCAGTCCGCCGCCGGCGCTCTTCTTCCGGGGCTCGTTCGTTGACGGCGACCAGCGGGCCATTGCCATAGTTGGATCACGCAGGCCGTCGCTTGCGGGAGCCGGCCTTGCCCGGGAGATTGCCAGTGAACTCGGCCGCCTGGGCTTCACCATTGTGAGCGGCCTCGCCAGGGGCATTGATACGGCTGCTCACCAAGGCGCGCTCCAAGCGGGAGCACGAACTCTCGCCGTGTTGGGCTCGGGGGTTGATGTCGTATATCCACCCGAGAACGCGGGGCTTGCCGAGAGCATTGTGCGGCAGGGAGCGCTTGTCTCGGAACTCCTCCCAACGGCTCAGCCCCTGAAATACCATTTTCCCCGGCGCAATCGCCTGATAAGCGGCCTGGCGATGGGGACGCTGGTGGTTGAGGCGGGCGAGAGGAGCGGGGCGCTGATCACTGCCGGCTACGCTCTCGATCAGAACCGGGCCGTTTACGCCGTGCCTGGGAGTCCGGGCGAGGCCAGGTCAAGGGGAGCCAACAGGTTGCTCAAAGAAGGGGCACGGCTGGTTGAGTCAGCGCGTGATATTGTGGAGGATATTTCTCCTCAGCTGGACAGTGCGTCTCGGCCGGGAGGCCAGCTGGCGATGTCGCTTTCGGAGCGGGGTCCGGATTCCAGTCTCTCCCCTGATGAAAAGCAAGTGATTACCCTGCTGTCGGATGCTCCGGTCCATGTGGATGAGCTATCACGGTATCTGGCGATGGAAGCTCACCAGGTGCTGGGTCTGCTGCTGACACTCGAGACTAGAGGCCTTGTGAAGCTGCTTCCAGGGAAGTTCTACGTGAGGGGCAGGCTGCTCTGATGGCAAAGGTCTCTCTGAAGCGGTGTTCTTACGAACCCTCGGAAGCGAGGCGCGCGGTCGCGGCTGCCTTGGCGTCAGCTCTTGGCGAAAAGGCAGCAGCTCTCAGAGGCAAGAGGATCTTGCTCAAACCCAACCTGGCTATCGCATGGTCCCCCGATCGGGCTGCCACCACCCACCCCGAGATTGTCGGAGCGGCGATCGACTATCTGCGCAGTGCCGGGGCGGAAGTGAGCGTCGGCGACAGCCCCGCTGGCGCTGTCCGAGGGGTCAAACGGGTTTGGGACGCGACCGGCATGACTCAGATGTGCGAAGCCCGGGGCGCAACGCTGGTCAACTTCGAGGCCGGCGGTTGGGTTGAGTGTTCGGTCGACGGCCGCACCTACAGGATCGCGAAGGCCATTCTGGATTTCGATCACGTGATCAGCCTCCCCAAGTTCAAGACCCACGTGTTGACCTTGATAACCGGGGCCGTCAAGAACACGTTTGGGTGGGTCCCCGGATTGGACAAGTCTCGGTTCCATCTTTACAATCCGAGGCCCGCAGCCATGAGCAAGATCTTGGCTGATGTCTTTTCGATTGCGGCGCCGGTAGCCACCTTGGTAGATGCGGTCGATGCGATGGAGGGCAACGGGCCATCCTCGGGAAGAGTCCGGCATCTTGGTTTCATTGCAGCCGGAGGCGACGCCGTGGCATTGGACGCGGTGCTGGCCGACCTGGTGGGTATCGAGCCCATGAAAGTGCCTACCACCCGGGAAGCCTGGAGACGCGGTCTGGGCGAAGGCCGCCTCGACCATATTGATCTCGAAGGGGACAACCCCGGCGACTTCACCGTCGGTGGCTTTGATGTCCCTACAAACTGGCAGTTCAGCCTTGTGCCCAATGCGCTGGTGCGAGCGTTGGCCCGCTGGTTCTGGGTTAGACCAGTGGTCAATGCCACCTCGTGCGTGGGCTGCGGGGACTGCGTTCGGGGATGCCCAGCGTCCGCGATCGGCCTCGACGGCGGTAAAGCGGTGGTGACCTATGCCAAGTGCGTGGCATGTTTGTGCTGCATCGAGGTCTGTCCGGCGGGGGCTATCGATGCCTTGAAGAGCACGCTGGCAAGACTTGTGACATGAAGCAGCCCACCCTGGAAGATCGGCTGGAGTATGTGGCTGCGCTGCTGTTCGTTCGGGCGGTTCGGTGGTTGCCTCGGAGTTGGTTACCTGGAGCAGTGCGTTTCCTGGGGTTCGTGTTTTTCGACCTGGCTAGGTACAGGCGGAGCGTGGCCCTTGCCAATCTCAGCCGGCATCTCTCTGACGTTTTGCCGCGGCGGTCATATGTGAGCTTAGGACGTGAGAGCCTCACGAGTTTCATCGGGGCGATTACCGATCTGGCGCGATTGCCCCTGGTCACTGACAGGTATATCCAGGAGAACATAGAGTTCCAGGGGTTGGAGCACCTGGACGGGGCGCTGGCCGCTGGCCGCGGGGCCGTGTTGGTTACAGGCCACTTCGGCAGCTGGGAATTGATGGGTTGCGTGATTGCCCGCCTGGGCTACCCGATCAACTTCGTGGTCGGCGTGCAACGCAATCCGCTGGTGCTCGGTTTGATGAACAAGATCCGGACATCATGCGGTATCAAGGTGATTGGACCCGGTGCCATACTTGCCGCCCGGAGAGCCCTGAGATCGAACCAGTTCGTCGCTATGCTCTCCGACCAGGACGCCGGAGGCCGCCACGGCACCGCCGGCGTGTTTGTCGATTTCCTGGGAGAGCCGGCCTTCACGCCACGGGGGGCCGCCCAGTTCGCGTTACTCGCCTCCGCGCCAGTGGTCCCCGGCTTCATAGTGAGAACCGGTCGCGGGAAGCACCGCATAGTGATCGAGGAGCCTATCTTTCCGCCCGAAGCACATGATGAGGAGGCCGTCGTGCATCTGACCACTGCCTACACCCGGGTGATCGAAACCTACGTAAGGCGCTACCCCGGGCACTGGCTGTGGACCCACAGGCGATGGAAGACCCGGCCAGCCTAAGGCTGGTTCAGAAACCGATCCCCTTGGACTTATCCTCGTCGCCAATGCTGCGGATTTCGCCGAACTTCTCTTCGTAGCCCGCCACGTTCTTCTGGGCCACCGTGGCCAAGTTCTTAAAATGCTGGGGTGTCATCACGATGCGCGAGTATACTCTGATCTTGGGAAGACCTGGGAGAACTCGGCCGAAATCTATTATGAACTCCGACGGGCTGTAGCTTATCATCACCCAGTTGGAATAGACCCCTTCAGCCTCGGGTTCCCTCAACTCCACCTTCATCGGCGGCATCTTCTCCATCGCTTCTGGCTCCTTTCTTGCTGAAAACTAAGGTTTTATGGCCACGATGCCGCTGGCCTCCTGGCCGGAGGCCCGGGCATAATAAATGTAGAGGCCTGGCTTGACGGTCTTCCCGTTTTCGTCTCTTCCGTCCCAAAGAGCTGTGCCGTCGCTTTGAACCTCCCGGGGCCGCTCGTCTAGCCTCCGCACCGGGTTACCCTCGAGGTCGAAGACAGTGACCTCGAGGTCGTAGGGCTCAGCAGGCCCCAGCTGGGGCAAGAAGACTATTCTCATAGGTGCTGTCTCACTCAGGTTGTAAGGGTTGGGGAAGGCGTAGGTTTTGCCCCTCCGGGCAAGGCCGACCTTGAGGTTGGCGGTAACAAGGCCGGTCGGGTCCTCGGCAATGTCTTCAGCCGACGCTCCTGAAAAGCGGTTCCCGCCAAGGCTGCTCGGAGGATCGGAATAGGGTGTAAAGGCCTGCTTACCGAGAGTCCCCGGCCAGAAGTCGGAGGGCTCGCCGGGTATGTGACTGAGGCCGGCGTCGGAGTCCACCGATCCTCCGTCCGCCCGGATCACTTCGGCAAGCCTTCTTCCGGCGGTGTTGTTGTTGCGCTCGGACTCATCGATCTTCCAGATGACCAGCCCATGGCCGCTCAGGTAGGAATCGAAGTCGCCGAATCGGTTCTGACGGTTCTCGAGAATGAAGTACTCCCCCTGGCCCCGGCCGTCCGGGGTCCAGTCCACGCCTCCTGGGTTGCTAAGCAAGCGATGGGCCGAAGCTTCAAGGCTCAGAGGCTCGAACTCCGCTCCGCTCATGCTATCAGGGCCTCCGCAGCCCAAGCAGACCTCTTGGGGCTCAATCCAGCCCAGAATGGACTTCATGAAAGTGGACAGATGGCCGGGTACGCTCCCCGCCCTACCTTGGGGGCCGAGCCAGGCTCCGCCGTCCATCAAGCAAAAATCTCCTGCCACCGGAACGCCGGTCACGCTGTTGTACAGATCGGGCAACCCCAGCAGATGGCAGAACTCATGGGCAAAAACGCCTATTTCGCTGATCTCGGGCACGATCACAAATGGGCCGATTCTTACGCCATCCGCCGCGGTTCCACGGGTGGGAGCATAATAGTCCAGGTCCGACTGGAGCGACCAGATGTAGTCCTCGCTGTGCCCATTAAGTTCGTTGGCCACAATCTCGGCACCGATGCCTGCATGAACGATGATCAGCGCGTCCACAAAGCCATCCCCGTTGGCGTCGTAGGCGCTGAAGTCCACCGTGCTGTCGGCCAAGGCGATCACGTTCTTGACCAGGCCCCAGATGTTGAGGGGATACTGACACAGGCTCGGCATGATGGCGTCGCTGGACGTGTCCAGACCGTGATCGTCCTTGGTCCCCGCAACCAGGTCCCGGTTCACGATGTCGCGGTGCCGGCAGTCGGCCCTGAACCATCCAAAGACGTCGCCGTCGAGCGAAAAGCGCCCGTACGAGTTCTCCAGGAAATAGGACTTGAGCGTTCTACCATTGGAAGCGAAGAGCTTCTGTTGGAAGACCCCGGGCGTGTTCGCTGTCCGGTCCGCGGGCTTGTCGCTAAAGTCCACCAGGAGAACCAAGGCCCTTGAGGTTCCGGCAGAGGTCAGTCTGGCGGGGCTCTCAGGGAGGTCAACAATGTTAGGCCGAATCCGGAAGTAAGTTGGCGCTACCGATGCCCCAAGCAGGGTCCTGGGACCTGGGCGCGCCGTCACACCGAGCGTGGAGCAGGCCGAACCAGCCAGAGTTGCAGCGGCTATCGCTACCACGATCAACAGCCTGAGCACTTTTTTCATCCTGATACACTCTACTTTGCACGTTGAGGCGTGTCAAGCCGGACGGCCGCCGGGCCGACAAGGCCAAATGGCTTGACTCCGGCGCGCGCCGTGTGGTAGTTTGTCGCAGGGCTTGCCGGCAGGAGACATCTATCGGAGCCCTCTTTTGGTGCTCATTCCGGAGTGGGAGGTCTATGACCAGCTTATCCCCGAGCAGGGTTAAGGACGTGCTTGCGGCCGTCCGAGCCAAGCGCGTCATGGTGATCGGTGACGTCATGCTGGATAGGTACCTTTGGGGCGCGGTTTCCCGCATTTCGCCCGAGGCACCGGTTCCGGTGGTCGAGATCACCAGCGAGACGACCCGGCTGGGTGGCGCTGCTAACGTCGCGAACAACATAGTCTCGCTGGGCGCAGCCTGCCATATCTTCGGCGTCGTCGGAGACGACCATGACGGCGCAGACATGGTCAGAAGACTGGAGGAACGGGGGATAGTGGCCAACGGGCTGATCGGCGACCGAACACGACCGACCACGGTCAAGACCCGGATCATTGCTCACAACCAGCAGGTTGTGCGGACCGATCGCGAGGCCAGGGATGAGGTTAATGGCGTGGTTGAAACCACACTTGCCGAGCGCATCTTGGATAGCCTCGGCGGGTTCGATGCGATAGTGATCTCGGACTATGGCAAAGGGGTGGTCACCAAACGTCTGCTCGAGGCCCTGATCCCAAGGGCCCGCCGGGCCGGCAAGATCATCTCGGTGGATCCCAAGGACGCTCAATTCAGGAACTACAAGCGGGTTTCTCTCATAACTCCCAAC